>NZ_JBIKSE010000005.1:0-65452 GCF_044348765.1 Arenimonas sp. | reverse complement strand
CAGCTGGGTATCGGTCAAAACCGCCGCAATCAGCAGGATGCAGTCGGCGCCGAGTGCACGCGCTTCGTAGATCTGGTATTCATCAACGATGAAATCCTTACGAAGCACTGGTAAAGCACAGGCTTCCCGCGCCTGCTGCAGGTAGATGTCGCTGCCCTGGAAGAAATCGATATCGGTCAACACCGAAAGGCAGGCAGCACCGGCACCTGCATAACTGCGGGCGATGGACTCCGGATCGAAATGCGCACGGATGACTCCCTTGCTCGGACTGGCCTTCTTGATTTCAGCGATGACCGCCGGCAGACCGATATCCCGCTTGGCCTGCAGCGCGGCGGCAAACCCACGCGGCTCCGGCATGGTGTTGCAGCGTTCAATCAGTTGCGCCTGTGTGGCATACTTGCGGCGAAGCGCGACTTCCTCGTGCTTGCGGGCCAGAATGCGTTGCAGAATATCGGCCATCAGCGCCCGCCGAGCATCCGGGTAGCCTCGATGAATTGGCGCATTTTGGCCGTGGCCGCGCCAGAGTGCATAACCGTCCGGGCCTTCTCAATACCCTCGGGAATACTTTTAGTCTGCCCAGATACATACAAAGCGGCCCCGGCATTAAGCGCTACGATGTCATGGGCGACCCCGGCCTCGGCCGCGAAGGCGGCCTCCAGCATGGTTTTCGATTCCGCGGGGTTCTCCACCCGGAGGTTGCGCGTGGACGCCATGGCCAAGCCGAAGTCCTCCGGATGGATTTCATACTCGCGAATCTTGCCGCCGCGCAGTTCGCCAACCAGTGTGGCCGCGCCCAGCGAGATTTCATCAAGACCGTCGCGACCATACACCACCAGTGCGCGTTCGGCACCAAGGCGCTGCAGTACACGGATCTGGATACCCACTAGATCGGGATGGAACACACCCATCAATACATTCGGAGCATTAGCCGGGTTGGTCAGCGGGCCTAGGATGTTGAAGATGGTGCGCACGCCCATCTCGCGGCGCACCGCTGCCACATGCCTCATGGCCGGATGGTGGTTCGGCGCGAACATGAAGCCGATACCGGTACGATTCAGGCATTGACCGACCTGCTCGGGGCTTAATTCGATATCGGCACCAAGCACTTCCAGCACATCGGCACTGCCGGATTTGGAAGACACGCTGCGGTTGCCGTGTTTGGCGATCTGGGCTCCGGCCGCAGCGGCAACGAACATCGAAGCCGTGGAAATATTGAAGGTATGTGCGCCGTCACCGCCGGTACCGACGATGTCGACCAGCCCGACGCCCGGCGGCGTCGGCACTTTGATCGCAAACTCGCGCATGACCTGAGCGGCGCCGGTGATTTCACCGATGGTTTCCTTCTTCACGCGAAGGCCGGTCAGGATGGCGGCAATCATCACATCGGAAACTTCGCCACACATGATCAGCCGCATCAGCACGACCATTTCATCATGGAAGATTTCGCGGTGATCGATGATGCGTTGCAAGGCTTCTTGCGGATTCATGCGCGCGTCTCCGGGGCGAACTGCTGCAGGAAATTGCGCAGTATGTCATGGCCATATTGGGTCAGGATGGATTCGGGGTGGAACTGCACACCCTCGACCGGAAGGGTTCTGTGGCGCAGCCCCATGATTTCATCGAGGCTGCCGTCCGGATTCTCGGTCCAGGCGGTGACCTCCAAACAGTCCGGCAACGTCGCGTGCTCCACCACCAGCGAGTGATAGCGCGTCGCCTCGAATGGTGACGGCAGCCCGGCGAATACGCCGAGACCCTTATGGTGAATCATCGAGGTTTTGCCGTGCATGATGGTGCTGGCCCGCACGACATGGCCACCGAAGGCCTGACCGATGCTCTGATGGCCGAGACAGACGCCGAACACCGGAAAACGACCGGACAAGTGCTCCAAGACCGAAACACAGATACCGGCCTCATTCGGGGTACAGGGCCCCGGCGAGAGCACGATGTAATCGGGCGCCAGCGCCGCGGCCTGCTCGATGGTGAGCGCGTCGTTGCGGACAACCTCCACGGCCTGACCCAACTCGGCGAAGTAATGCACCAGGTTGTAGGTGAAGCTGTCGTAGTTATCGATCATCAATAGCATGTCTGGGATCCGTATTCCAAGCATTCATTATCGCATGCCAGAGTAATGGTCGTATTCAGTACATCGCCAGACTGAGGATCTCCGGATGGATAGCCTGCAGCCGGCTACGTCCACCAAGAAAACCCAATTCGACCAGAAAACTGAACCCGGCAACCGTTGCGTCGGCCCCGAAGATCAATTTCGCCGCGGCCTCGGCCGATCCGCCCGTGGCCAACAGGTCGTCGTGAATCAGCACGCGTTGACCGGGAATGACTGCATCACGGTGTATTTCGATAGTGGCGCTGCCGTACTCCAAATCATAGCTGTGGCTGATTTTTTCGGCTGGCAGCTTGCCGGCCTTGCGAATCATCACGAACGGTTTGTCCAGGCGCAACGCCAAGGCATTACCGAACAGGAAGCCGCGGCTCTCGATGCCGGCCACCGCATCCAGCGGCACATCCCGGTAGCATTCAGCTAGAGCATCCAGCACCTGGTTGGAGAGCTGCGGATGTAGCAGCAACGTGGTGACATCCTTAAACAGGATGCCTTCCTTGGGGAAATCCGGCACATCGCGGATGGCGGACTTGATGCGAGATTCGAGCGACATGCTTTACTTCTCGGCGATCAGATACACCACGTACACGTCTTTTCTGACCATAATCTGACCCTCTTCCAAGGTGTCGCCCAAGGGTGGTCGCGGTTCGGCAGCCACATCCATGCTGCGGTACATGGCTTTAGCCTCAAAACCGATGCTCGGCGCGTCTTGCGAAATGGAATGAATGCCGATGATTTTCAGGCCGAATTTCGCCAGCAGGGTTTCTGCCTGTTTCTTCACATCCACCACGGCGGCATCCAACAGCTCGGCTTCCACTGCTTTCTGGCTGCTGAGTGACGGCGAAATACCACTGACGCGGATTTCTTCGCCGGCCGGAACCTGCGCCAGGAATTTCTGCAAGCTTCTCTTGTCGTTGAACTTCGCCGAAATATTGCGGATCACCTGGTTACCGGTCAACACATTGCGCTGTGTCGTACTGTCGTAGCGGTATTCGGGATTAATGCTGATATTGGTGGCGGTAATCTGGACCGGCTTCAAGCCGGCGGCTTTCAGATTGCCGACGATCTGTCCGGTTTTTTCCTCAACCACGGCAATGGCTTCGGACGTCGATAGACTGGACTTCTGCACGGTGATGCCGACTTCGAAACGGTCAGGCGCCAGACTACGCTCGGCATGCCCGCGCACTACCACATAGGGCGTCGCCGGCAGTGATTGTGCGGCAAGCGTGGAGGCGAACATCATAGCAGACAACATATAACCCAATCGGATTTTCATAGACACTCCTGGTTGATTACAGACCCTGCGCCGCCTGTTGTACGGCACGGAACAGGGCACGGCCTTTGTTCATGGTTTCCTGCCATTCCATAGCCGGCTGCGAGTCGTACACGATACCGGCACCGGCCTGCACATGCAGCATGCCGTTCATGATCACGGCGGTGCGGATGGCGATGGCGGTATCGGTATCGCCCCACCAGTTGATGTAGCCAACTGCACCGGAATAGATATGGCGCTTGTGCGGCTCCAGCTCCTGGATGATTTCCAACGCACGGATTTTCGGTGCGCCGCTGACGGTGCCCGCGGGGAAAGTGGCGCGAAAGATATCGGCAAAGCCAAGTCCGTCCTTCAGACGCCCCTGCACTTCCGAGACGATGTGCATGACATGCGAGTAGCGTTCAATCACGAAACGCTGCGGCACGGTTACCGAATTGGGTTCGGCCACGCGGCCGACGTCATTGCGGCCGAGATCGATCAGCATCAGGTGCTCGGCGCATTCTTTGGCATCGTTCAGTAGTTCGGTTTCCAGCGCAGCATCGTGTTCGGTATCGACACCACGCGGACGCGTGCCAGCGATCGGACGCACGGTGACCCGGCCGTTCTTGGCACGCACCAGGATTTCCGGCGAGGAGCCGACCACCTGATAGCCGCCGAAATCGAGGAAGTACATGTACGGCGACGGATTCAACGCCCGCAGTGCGCGGTAGACATCGACCGGGCGCGCCTTGAACGGAATGCTCATGCGTTGGCTCAGCACCACTTGGAAGGCATCACCGGCGCGAATGTAGTCCTTGGCCTTGGCCACCGCGGCGGTGAACTCCGGCTCGGAGAAGCCGGATATGAAATCGGACTCATCCAGCAGAGACGGGTGCAGCACATCCGGATAGCTGCGGCCGGAATGACGCAGACGGTATACCAGCTCATCCAGCCGGCGCTGCGCCTTGGCATAGGCCTGGGCTTCGGACGGGTCGGCATGGACGATCAGGTAAAGTCGACCTTTCAGGTTGTCGAACACTGCAATTTCTTCACTGAGCAGCAACAGGGCATCCGGTACCGGCAGCGCATCGGGCTTGTGCGATGCTCTCAGCTTGGGCTCGATCCAGGCGATGGTTTCAAACCCGAAATAACCAACCAGCCCGCCGCTGAAATCCGGCAGCTGCGGCAGTTTCGGCACGCGATAACGCGTGCGTAATTCATCCACCTTCGCCAGCGGGTCGACCAGGGTTTCGGCAGCAATGGTCACACCGCAGTCCAGCTCTTCGAATTGATGCCCGCGGAACACGAAGCTGCGGCGAGCTGGCAGACCGATGATGGAATAGCGGCCCCAGGTTTCTCCGCCTTCGACCGATTCGAACAGATAGGTATTTGGACCGTCGGCCAGCTTGAGGTAAACCGAGAGGGGGGTGTCGAGGTCGGACAGTACCTCACGCACGACCGGAATACGGTTAAAACCCGCGGATACAGCCCGGTCGAACTCAGCTTGATCGGTCATACCGCTTTAGCGATTTCGTCGCGCATGCGCCGGATGGTTCCGGCATAGTCATCGGCACCGAAAATGGCGGATCCGGCCACGAAGGCGTCAGCGCCGGCCTCGGCGACCGCACCGATGTTGTCGACCTTGATGCCGCCGTCCACTTCCAGACGGATCAGGCGGCCGCTTTCACGGATACGTTCGCGCACCAAACGGATTTTGTCGAGCGCCTGCGGAATAAAGTTCTGCCCACCGAATCCGGGATTGACCGACATGATCAGTACCAGGTCGAGCTTGTCGAGAACATGGTCGAGCACACTCAAGGGTGTCGCTGGATTCAGCACCAGACCCGCCTGGCAGCCGCTGTCATGGATTAATCCGATGGTGCGGTCGATGTGCTCGGAGGCTTCGGGATGGAAACTGATCAGGCTAGCGCCGGCTTTGGCGAAATCGGGCACGAGCCGATCGACCGGCTTAACCATCAGGTGCACGTCAATCGGAGCGGTTACCCCGTGTTTGCGTAGGGCCTCGCACACCAGCGGGCCGATGGTGAGATTCGGCACATAATGGTTGTCCATGACGTCGAAGTGCACCCAATCGGCGCCGGCACCGAGAACGGCATCCACTTCCTCGCCGAGCTTGGCGAAATTGGCGGAGAGGATGGACGGTGCGATGATCGGTTTCATGACGGACCTCAGGGTTGTTGCCGGCGTTTGCGGATCTCTTCGTAGGCCGCATTGATGTCACGCGCGCGGCGTTCGGCCAGTTCCTTGATTTCAGGAGCGGCATTGGCGACCTTGTCGGGATGGTATTCGGACATCCGGCGCCGATAGGCGGCATCGATGGCCTCCATATCGGCACCTTCGGCAACATCCAGCACTATATACGGATCGGCAGTATCACCCGTCGGCAGGGTATCCGGTTTACGTTTGCCAGAAAAAGCGCCTTTGTCATAAAGATGTCCGATGACTACACCGAGGAGGATGAACACCGGCCGACGCAGCAGCAAGCCGATCAGACCCCCGATGATCTTGCCTTTCCATTGCGAGAGTGCCTTCATTTTCGGCATCCGGGTTGGTTGGCGTACCAGGCGGCGAGCGTGTTGATATCTTTCGGCTGCAGGCTGTTGGCGATGCTGTTCATCACCGGATGTTTGCGGTTGCCATTGCGGTAGGCCGTCAATGCTGTCACCAGATAGACCTCATGCTGGCAGCGCAGAATCGGATTGGCAGCAATCCGGCTCTGGCCGTCGGCACCATGGCAGGCGGTACATTGGCCGGATTTCGGCGGCGCCTTGCTTTGGGCATATAGCCATGGGCACGCCGCCAGCAACAGAAGAAAAAAGAGGGCTCGGAACATATGCTTATTCTAGCAGTCAGCCAGCCTGCTTAGCGTTACAATAGCGAAAGTTCGCGCTCACCAAGGTTCCCCCTGTGGCCACCACCCTGCACACCTCCGATCTGGACCTACCCCTGTTGCACCGCGGCAAAGTCCGCGATGTATACGGTCTGCCCGGCAACCGCCTGCTGATGGTCGCCTCCGACCGCCTGTCGGCCTTCGACGTGGTCCTGCCCGACCCCATTCCCGGCAAGGGCGAGATGCTGTGCCAGATTTCCAACTTCTGGTTCAGCAAGACCGCGCACCTGTGCCCCAACCACCTAACCCACGAACCGGTGGCCTCGGCACTTCCGGCAGGCACCGACATCGCCTTGTATGGCAAGCGTTCGGTGGTGGCCAAAAAACTCAAGGCCTTGCCGGTCGAAGCCATCGCCCGCGGCTACATCATCGGTTCGTGCTGGAAGGACTACCAGGCCAATGGCGCCATCTGCGGCATCCGGCTTCCAGCCGGGCTTCGCCAGGCCGAACAGCTGCCGGAGCCGATTTTCACGCCCAGCACCAAGGCCGCCGTAGGCGATCATGATGAAAACGTCGGATTCGACGTGATCGTAGACAAAATCGGTGCTGATCTGGCCGAACAGGTCCGTGCCAAAACCCTTGAAATTTATGCCTTCGCGGCCCGTTACGCCCGCGAGCGCGGCATCATCATCGCCGATACCAAGCTCGAATTCGGTCTGGATGAGAACGACGTACTGCACGTGATGGACGAAATGCTGACGCCGGATTCCTCGCGCTTCTGGCCGGCCGACACCTATCAGACCGGCATCAGTCCGCCGAGTTATGATAAGCAGTACGTACGCGATTATCTGGACACCCTGGACTGGAATAAAACTGCGCCCGGTCCGCATGTGCCGGCCGACATCATCGCCGCTACCCGTGCCAAATATGCCGAAGCCCTGCTTCGCCTTGCCGACATTTCCGTGGAGTAAGCCCATGCGCCGCATCGACGACCTACTGACGAATTATTCGAACGACCACCAGAACCCCGCCAACCAGCGCATGCATCTGGTGTGCGTACCCTTGATCGTCTGGTCGGTGACCGCCATGCTCTGGTGCATCCCCGTTCCGGAAAACCTGCTCAAGCCCGGCTTCTGGTTCGCATTCGGGCTGTTCTTCACCTGGATGTATTACTGGAAACTGTCCAAGTCGTTGGCGCTCGGCAGCTTGGCCGGTTTCTTGGCCTTCGGCTTCATCAACTACGCACTGGCCGCCCGCTTCGGCATCGATGGCCTGATAAAAATCGCCATCGGTGTATTCATCGTGGCCTGGATCGGCCAGTTCATCGGGCACAAATGGGAAGGCAAGCGCCCGAGCTTTTTCACCGACCTGGTCTACCTGATGGTCGGTCCGCTGTGGACCCTGAGCAAGCTGTATAAGAAGACTGGCATTGCCATCTGAAAGCGGCCGCCTGAGCGGCCGTGAACTCGGCCTGATCGCGCTGATCTGTCTGGCCTGGGCCGGCAACTTCATCACCTCGAAACTGGCCTTAGAGGATCTTCCACCATTCCTGTTCACCGCCCTGCGCCTGCTGCTACTGACCCTGCTGCTCGGCGCCTTCCTGAAACTGCCACCACGCACGCTCTGGCCGCGTCTGCTGGCCGTGGCCCTGTTCAATGGCGTTCTGCACTTCGCGCTCAGTTTCTGGTCGCTCAAGCTCTCGCACAATATCGCCTCGCCGGCAATCGTCATGCAAAGCTATGTGCCGATGGTCGCTCTACTCGCCTGGTGGCTGCTCGGCGAGAAGTTCCACTGGCGCACCGGCAGCGCCATCGCGGTCAGCTTTCTGGGTGTGCTGGTGCTCGGCTTCGATCCGGCCATCCTGTCCAATCCGCTGCCGCTGGGGCTGATGCTGGTGTCGGCGCTATTCATCGCGCTCGGTACCATCGCCATGCGTGGCCTGCAGATGGATCTGATCCAGCAGCAGGGTTGGACCGCCGCCATCGGTTTGATTCCGATCTGGCTGATGAGTGTTTTGGTGGAAGGCAATCCGATCGTACATATCCAAAACGCCGGCATGCAGGCTTGGATCGGCGTGCTGTATGCGGCGTTGATTGCGTCGCTGGTCGGGCACGGTCTGTTCTTCGTGCTGATCAAACGTCACCCGGTGGCGATGATCACGCCCTATCTGCTGACCGCACCGCTGCTGGCCGCCGTTCTTGGCGTGCTACTGCTCGACGACCACGTCAGTATCCGGGTCTGGATTGGCGGCGCCATGGTGCTGTCGGGAGTCCTCGGCGTGGCCCTGCGCAACCTGCAGAAAGCCAAACCGGAACCGCCGGTGGCGGCAGATCTGGTTTGACTGCATAAAGTAAGGGCCCTTGCGGGCCCTTTCGATTACAGATGCGCGACCCAGTTGTCCTGCTCTTTGGGGCGCAGCAGCCAGCGGCACAGCGCCGGCAGGAAAATAATCGCGGCGATCATGTTGACCACGAACATGAAGGTCAGCATCACGCCCATGTCGGCCTGGAACTTCAGATCGGAGAAGATCCACATGGCCACACCCACCGCCAGCGTCAGCGCGGTGTAGAAAATGGCGATGCCGGTGGTCTTCAGTGCGATGAAATAGCTTTCCGAGAGCGTCTTGCCTTGGTTCATGGCCTCACGCATGCGCGCGAAGATGTAGATGCCGTAGTCGACGCCGATGCCGACGCCGAGCGCAACCACGGTCAACGTATTCACTTTCATGCCGATGCCAAGCTCGACCATCAGGCTGTGGCCGAGTTCGGTCACCAGCATCAGCGGCAGCGTCACGCACAGGGCCGAACGCCAGCTCTTGAAGCTGATCCAGCACATCACGAACACCGCACCGTAAAGAAGCCATAGAATCAGATGCTCTTTCTCGCGAACGGTGTCATTGGTCGCGGCCTGCACGCCCAGCGGGCCGGTGGCCAGACGGAAATTGACCTGATCGGTGGTGTATTCCTCGCCGTTTTCCTGGGCCTTGGCCACGGCGGCATCGCGCTTCTTGGCGAAGCCTTCCTCGTAAGCCTTGTTCTCGATGCGGAACTTCTTGGTTTCGGAGACCAAGCGATCGATGGTGGTCGACTTGTGGTCTTTGGTGAACACGGTCACCGGAATCGCCGAGCAGTCGGCATTGAGCAGACCGGAATCGGTTTCGAAGCTCTGCGTCGACTGGCGCAGGGTGTCCGGATCACGCGGCAGCACTTTCCAACGCGGCGAACCGTCATTCCAGCCGGCATTGACCTGTTTGGCCGCCATCGGCAGGGTGATGACCTGTTCGACGCCTTCAACGTTGGCCATGTGCCAAGCGAAACGGTCGATGGTTTCCATCGCCTTGTAGCTGGTGGTACAGGCCGACGGGCCGGCTTCCACGATGATGTTCATGGTATCCACACCAAGCGCGAAGCGCGAACTGATCAGGCGTGCATCCTGGTTGTAACGGGCTTCTGGGCGCAGTTCGGCCACGCCCTGCTGGGCATCGCCGATCATGACCTTGTTACCCTGCCACCAGGCAGCGGCCCAGACCACGGCGCCGATAGCGAGGACAATCGCCGCAGCTTTCGGGCGCGACAGCTTGGACAGTGCCGCCCAGATCTTGTCGAATTGAGTCAGCTGGCGCAGGCGGAACTCGCGTTTCTTGTCAAGATTGCGCAATTTGGTGTAGCTGAGCAAGATGGGCAGCAGCACCAGATCGGTCAGGATGGTCAGCGCCACGCCGACGGTGGCGGTGATGGCCAGCTCTCGGATCATCTGGATCGGAATCACCATGATGGCGCCGAAGCCGATGCAGCCGGCCAGCAGCGCCACGGTGCCCGGAATCAGCAGCGCCTTGAAGCTGCGGTGCGCCGCGGTCAGCGGATCGGCAGCATGCGCCGCACGCGCGCGCAATTCCTCGACGGTGCCTTCTTCCAGACCGCCGAAGAAAATCTCGCCACGGAAGCGATTGATCATCTGCTCGCCGTGGCTGACCGCGATGGCGAAAATCAAGAACGGCGTCAGCATGTTCATCGGGTCGATGCCGAAACCCATCAACTTGAGCGCACCCAGCATCCAGACCACCGACACCAGAGCAGCCAGAACAGTCAGCGAGGCCAGCTTGGCGGAACTGGAATACAGGAACAGCAGAATCCAGGTGAACGCGATGGTGATCAGGAAGAATTTGATGACGCTCATCGCGCCGTCGGAGATGTCGCCGACCATTTTGGCGAAGCCGATGATGTGCACACTGGTGTTATCGTTTTCGTACTTGGTTCGGATTGCTTCCAGCTGCTTGGCGACTTTCTGGTAATCAAGTTTGTTGACATCGCTTTCCGGAATCAGGTCGGCCCAGACCATCGCGCCGGAATAGTCCTTGGCGACCAGACGGCCGGTGATGCCGGCCTTGACGATGTTGCCCTTGATCGTGTCGAATTGTTCCGGAGTAGCTTCGAAGCCTTCCAGGTTCGGGGTGAAGTCCTGCGGAATGACGTTGCCACCGGACAGCCCGTCTTCGACCACTTCGATGAAGCGCACGTTCGGGGTGAACAGCGAACGCGCCTTGGCATCATCGGTGGCGTCGAGATTGATGACATCGTTGGTGACGTTTTCCAGGGTGGCCATGTACTCCTTGGAGAACATGTTGCCGTCCTTAGCCATGACTGCGATCAGAACGCGGTTGGCACCGCCGAAATCGGCCTGATAATCGGTGAAGGTGCGCATGTATTCATGCTGTAGCGGCACCTGCTTGTTGAAGCCGGCATCCACCTTCAGCTGGCTGCCGAAGAAAGCCATGACCACGGTAATCAGCACGAATGCAGCCAGTACCAGCGCACGGTTACCGAAAATGATGCGTTCGGCGAGTTGATCGAATTTACTCATGACTGCAGCCTCACTGAACGTTGGTGTTGACGGCGCCCAGATCGGACGTCAGCAGATAACCGCCATCGGTGGCGACGGCCGCAGACAGCGCTGGCGTCTGGCCGGAGCCGAGCTGGATGTTTTTGGCACTGAAATTTTCCTCGCCGACACGGCGCGCCAGCAGGGTGCCGTTACTGCCGACCAGAACGACCGTGCCATCGGCACCGACCGTCCCGCCGATCAGACTGATTTCGGTACTGCTTTCGATTTTGCGCCAGCTGCCGCCGCCGTTATCGCTTTGATAGACGTTGCCGCGCAGGCCGAAGGCCAGTACGCGCTCACCACCGAGACTGAGCAGACCGAACATCGAACCGGCATAAGGCAGGCGCACTTTGCTCCAGCTGGCACCGCCATCGGCGGAACGGAAACCGGCACCACGCTCACCCATCACCAACAGCACGCCGGATTCGGTGCGGGTGATGGCATTCAGATGCGGATCGGACTCGGCGCCGAGTTCCAATGCGCTGTCATCGAAGGTGCCGCTATCACTGGCGGTCATGTCGACCACAGCGGCGGGCGCACTGCCGCCAACCGACATTGCGGTCCAGGTGGTGCCTGCATCCTCGGTTTTCAGCAACAGGCTGTAAGCACCGACGGCATAGCCCTCGGTTGGACTGATGAACAGAGTGTCGAGCACCGGCGAGCCGTTGGTCAGTTCCTGACTATCGGCCGACCACGGCTGCACGCGTTGGTGCTGCCAGCTTCGGCCAGAGTCTGCGGAGTACAGAATGACGCCGTCATGTCCGGCGGCCCACACCGATGCGCCCTGCGCGGAAACGGTAGTGAGCGTGGATCGAGTCGGCACGGCGGCCTGTTTCCAATTCTTACCATCGGCAGAAAGCAGTACATGACCGCGTTCACCGACGGCGACGAAGCCAGCATCCGTGCGCGCGATGTCGAGCAGCAGGCTACTGATGGCTTTCGGAAGAATTTCGGAATTACTGACCGACGGATCGTCTTTGGCGATATCCAGCGACATTGCGATGAACGGCGCCGTCAATAATACGGTGGCGCCAACGAGGCGCCAAGATGTTTTCGGCCAATTAGCCATGGAGATCTCCCGGATGGGAATGGGCACAAAGAAAGCCGCGCCCGAAGGCGCGGCTTGGTTGAATCAACGCACGCCTTCGTTGCGCAGATTCTGCGGGGTGTAATCGCCCGCAGCACTCTTGAAGCCGAAGTTGAATGGCTTGTCTTCGTTATCAAGCAGACCAGCGATGTAACGACCGGACTTCAGGTCGTGATGGGTCTCGACCGTGGCCCAGAACACCGGCACTTCGTAGTAGTTGATGCTGTCAGCCTGCGAGAAGCGCCACAGTTTGCCTTGGCCATCATAATGGTCAGCCAGCAGGATCTGCCAGCTGTCTTCGTCCACATAGAAGGTACGGCGCGAGTTGATATGGCGTTGACCGGCTTTCAGCGTGGCATCAACCACCCAGACGCGGTGCAATTCATAACGTAGATAATCCGGATTCAGATGATTCGGGCGGATCAGATCCTTGACCTTGGTGCTGCCGCTGTGTGCCTTGTAGGAGTTATACGGTACGTACATTTCCTGCTTGCCAACCAGTTTCCAGTTGAAACGGTCCATCGCGCCGTTGAACATATCGGTCATATCATTGGTGCGCAGGCCGTCAGTGGCCGTGCCCGGGTTGTCGTAGGCGACGTTAGGGGCCAGGCGGACGCGACGCTGCCCAGGGTTGTATACCCAGGCTTTACGCGGCGAAGCCACCGAGTTCAGGCTTTCGTGCACCAGCAACACCTGGCCGGCCAGACGCGCCGGACCCAGCACTTCCTGTTTGAAATACAACAGGATGCTGTTGATGTTTTCAGTGGTGTTGCCCGGCTTGTAATACAGACCCAGACCATCTTCACGCAGACGGGTCAGGGTGAATGCACCGGAAGCCGAAGGGGCGGCCTGGTTGGCGAAGCGCGAGAATGACTCACCTTTGTATTTCAGCTTGTGATTCCAGATCACCTCGTAGCCGTTCTGCGGAATCGGGAACGGGATACCCTCGGCACAGTTCTTGACGCCTTCGCCACCGGCCACCAATTCGCATTGGGTAGCATTGCGTTTGGTGAAATCATAGGTGCGCTGCGGCGCGGAAGCCGAACGACGTGTCGGATAGACGTTCATCTTGAACGTTTTATACTTCGCGAACATCGCTTCCTGGCCCGGCGATAGTTTACCGGCGTACTGTTTGTAGTTGGCCGGGGTGATGCTGAACTCGACCTTGTCGCCCGCGAACGGATCCGGATGGAACATGCCGGCCTTGTAACCTGACGGCGGCTTAGTAATGCCGCCGGTCCAGGCCGGAATGGCGCCGCCGTTGCCGGCTTTTTCGCCACCCATTGGGGTCAGCGAACCGCCGAGCTGCTCAGCCTTGTCGGCACCGACTTTGGCGTTAGCCGCCGAGGTCAGGGCGAGACCGGCGCCGATCATTACGGCCAGCGCCAATTTGGTTTTATGTGTTGCAGTCATTCAGAATCCCTCCCAGGAGTGTTAGAACGAATATTTTACGGAGAACGAGTAGAAGTCACGATCGTAGATCTGGTTCAGCTGACCGGCGCCGTTGAAGCCGGTATAACTCAGATCAAACACCCACTGCTGCAGATAGTTGGCTTCCACGCCAACCGTGATGGATTTGCGACCTTCCAGGAAGTTGCCGCCAGGACCGGGGGTGATGCCCTTGACGTCATGGTTGAATGCGAGTCGCGGTGACAGGGTGATCGGCGTACCGAACACGCTGTTGTAATCGGCACGCGCCGCCAGGCGGTAACCCCACGAGAAGTTGGTCGGGAATCCATCGACCAGGGTCAGCGGATTGCGCAGGCAGCCGGGCTGCAACACGCTGCCCGGGAGACCGGCCATGACATCGCCGACATCGCAGCCGCCGGCGGTGTCGGTACCTTCACCTTCATAACGCAGGACCGACTTTTCAGGCAGATTCACTTGCGTACCACCCAGTTCACCGACCAGAGCAATCTGTTCGGCACCGAGCACCGAGCTGAAGGCCTTGGTAAAGGTCATTTGCAGCTGGGTCACTTCATGTTCGCGCCAGCCCTTGACATAGGCACCCGGGGCCACCGAGGTGCAGCCGGGCAGCAACTGGCTGCAGAAGAAGGCGGCTTTCGGCGCGCCACTGGCGGTCAGGGCCTGATTGATCGGGCTCAAGCCGGCAAACAGCACTTCCACGTCATCCACCTGCAAGGGCATGTTCGGACGGTAGCTGACCTCACCCTGCCAAGCCACACCGCCCGGAAGCGTGGTGTTGAAGCTGACGCCGAACAGATGAATGTCTTCCGGATATTCGACGATCAGCGCGGCTGAGTTGGCGGCCGGCGCCGGCAGAATCACATTGGCGGCGCGACCCGATAGCAGCGGCAGGCGGCTATGGTAGTTCATCGCGTAGAAACCGAACTCGGTCTGATTCAGAGCTTCAGCGTACCAACGCAGGGCCAAACCGAACTGACCCGAGTCACGGGCCTCGTTGTCTGCCAGGCGGGCACCGGCGGCACCACAGGCAGCCGCCAGCAAGGAAGTTGCGGTCGACGCGCCGTAAATGGCGGACAGTTCAGCGAAGCGGTCGGATTGGCCGACATTGGTCTGGCCCGCGGCCGGCTTGCCCAGAATACAGGTGCTGGCAAAGTTTTCCGGGTTGTTCACAGGCTGGGTCACGGTGCCGAAACCCAGCATGATATAGGTACCGCCCGGCGAGGCGAAGTCATTGGTGCTGAAGTAGGTGCCGGACGGATCGATTTCGGTCGGCTTCCAGTCGAACTGGTAATAGGCTTCCATCGACACTGATTCGCTGAACTTGGCCGAGGCGAATAACATGTTGGTCGGCAGGAAGGCTTCCTTCACCTCGGCGCCGGCCACGCGCAGACGCGAGACATCGACCGGATTGACCACGTTGATACCATTCTGGATGAAGGTGCTTTCACCCCAGCTAATCACTTGGTTACCGAAGCGGACCGTGCCGGACACTTCATCATTGGCACCGAGCGCATAGTTCTTCCAGATGAAGGCGTCATACAGGCGGAAGTCGCTGGCGACCTTTTCCTTGGCGGCCTGGGTGAAGTCGTCACGGTCGCTGTTTTCGAAATCGTAGAAGTAGCTGGCACGGGTGAAGAAACCCCAATCGCGGTAGGTCAGTTCCAGTTCGGAAGTGATCTTGAAGGCGTTCGAGAAGGCATCTCCTTTTTCGTACTTGATGTTGCCGTCGTCACGGTTTCCGGAGAAGCGACCCGGTGCGGCGATTTGCGCGGCGGAGCCCGGGAATGCGCCCAGCCCGGCCAGCGGGCCCGGCAGGGTCTGACCCTGCAGGGCAATCAATGGATTAATGGTGGCTTTACCAATCAGGCCTTCGGCCGGATCTTCAGTGCGGATGGAAATACCGTAAGAAACGGTGGTGTCCAGGCTGCCCTTCAGTTCGCCTTTCTCGAATTCAAAAGCCTGTGCCATCGGCGCGGCGAACAGGCCGAGGGCGACGGCCGCGGCGAGCGGCGAGCGTTGCACGAAACGTTGGATTTTCTTCATGGGTGTATTTCCAGTTGTTGTTGAATGTGGAGTCCGTATCTTTCGCAGCATCCGCGTTTCATTAAGCTATTTGGAAACGGCACGGCTGCTGCAAAACCATCCCGACGGCAAGCACTCCTCAGGCCTTTTTGGGCAATTAGAGTGTTTTGTCTAATGCAGTATTAAATATTCGTTAGAAAAGCGCAATACCCCCTCGTATGGAGGTCCCGCCGGCCCGAATCAGGTCGATGGATGCCCCCGCAAAACCCGGCGCAGGATGGCATAACCGACTAGGGCCGACAGCAAGGAACCGCTCAGGATGCCCAAACGATGGCTCAACTGGTAGTCCAGATGCTCCGGTCCAAAGGACAGCGAGCCGACAAACAGGCTCATGGTAAAGCCGATGCCGCACAGGGCAGCCATGCCGAATAGGGCCGGCCAGCCAATGGCGGGATCCAGTTTGGCGATGTTCAGGCGGACACAGGCCCAAATGAAGCCGAAAACCCCGATTTGCTTGCCAAAGAACAGGCCCGCGGCGATCCCCAAGGGGACTGGGGCCAGCAGGTCATTCAGACCCAGGCCGGCCAAGGGCACCCCGGCATTGGCAAAGGCAAAAATCGGCAGGATAGCAAAGGCCACCCAGGGGTGCAGGGCATGCATGAGGTCCTCGGAGGAGCCGTCCTTGCTGCCTTTGCCCAGGGGAATCATGAGCCCGAGAATGACCCCGGCGATGGTGGCGTGCACCCCGGAATTGAGCACGGCCAACCAAAGCAGGAGGCCGATGACCAGATAAAGGCCTGAGTTGACGACCTTGAAGCGGTTCATGGTCGCCAGAACGCCGATCAAGGCCAGCGCCGTCACCAGCCCGACCACCGATAGATGATCGGTATAGAACACCGCAATAATCATGATGGCGCCCAGATCATCGGCCACGGCGATAGCCAACAACAGCATTTTCAGCGCCATCGGCACCCGCGATCCCAGCAAAGACAGGATGCCGAGCGCGAACGCGATGTCGGTGGCGGCTGGAATGGCGACACCATGCAGCGCCGCCGGATCGCCGGCATTCAGGCCGGCATAGATCAGCATCGGCACGGCCATGCCGCCGATAGCCCCGATCACCGGTAGGGTAATGTTGGCTCGGTCGGAAAACTGACCTTCGACCAGTTCGCGCTTGAGCTCCATGCCGACCACCAGGAAAAAAACCACCATCAGGCCGTCATTGATCCAGTGCGAGACCGACTTATCCAGAGCGAGATGTCCGAAGCCGATTCGGAAGTGGGTCTGTAACCACGTCTGGTAGTCACCCGCCAGCGCCGAATTGGCCACCACCATCGCCACCACGGTGGCCAATACCAGCACAATGCCACCGGCGGCCTCCATTTTCATGAAGGCATTCAGGGCGGCCAGCGCGCGTCGGTGCATCGCCAGGGATTCCGGGGTTTCCGGTCGGGGACTGCGGGACGCATCGTGCATAGGAACTTCCTTATGGGGCAAGACGATTATAATCGCTAAAAATCACGGACGCCGCGATGACCCCGATTACCCGTTTTTTCCGCTGGTTTGGTCCTTTGGCGGCTCTGTTTGCCTATGGTCTGGCTACCGCGTCCGAAATGCCGTTCGCCTTCGCCGCCACACTGGCATTGACCGTGCTGTGTGCGGCGTGGTGGATGAGCGAGGCGGTCGATCCGGCATTCACCGCCCTGCTGCCTCTGGGGCTGTTGCCGGTGCTCGGCATTCTGGATGCCAAGCAAGTGGCGCAAAGCGTGGGCAATGAGCTCATCCTGCTTCTGATGGGCGGCTTCATGCTATCGCGGGCACTGGAACGTTCCGGCGCGCACCGGCGACTGGCCTATGCGCTGGTACGTTCGGTCGGCGGGCATTCCGGGCGCGGCCTGGTTTTCGGTTTTGTGCTGGCCACCGGCCTGATCAGCATGTGGATTTCCAATACCGCCACCACCTTGATCATGCTGCCGGTCGCCTACGCGGTGATCGAGCACTACAAGGATCCGCGTCTGGCCACACCCCTGGTGTTGGCCATCGCCTATGCCGCTAGCATCGGCGGCCTGGGTACGCCGATCGGATCGCCGCCCAATCTGGTGTTCATGCAGCAATACCAGCAAGCGACCGGCACCGCCTACAATTTCAGCGATTGGATGCAGGTCGGTGTGCCAATTCTGTTGATTCTGCTTCCGGTACTGGCGTTCGGCCTGTCACGTAAGCTGAAAAACAGCCCGGCGGCGGTGTTGCCGGAAATGGGGAGCTGGAGCACGGCCGAAAAACGGGTGTTGGGCATTTTCGGATTGACCGCATTGGCCTGGATCACCCGCGCGGCACCCTTCGGCGGCTGGAGCGCATGGCTGAACCTGCCCGGCGCCAATGATGCCAGCGTGGCGCTGCTGGCCGTGGCGCTGATGGCCATGGTACCTTCCGGCAACACCAAAAAAGAGCCCTTGCTGACCTGGGACGCTGCGGTTCGTATCCCCTGGGGTGCACTCCTACTGTTCGCCGGCGGCATTGCCCTGGCTACGGCGTTCCAGGAAAGTGGCATCAGCGATGCCATCAGCCGCTCGCTGGCATCGTACGGGCATCTGCCGGTGTTCGCGATGATGGTGATCATCATCGCCTGCGTGGTCTTGCTTTCCGAGATCGCCAGCAACACCGCGACCGCCGTACTGCTGATGCCGATTCTGGCCGCCGCCGCCAAAGGACTGAACATCGAACCCGCTCTGCTCATGCTACCGGCCGCGATGGCGGCCAGCATCGGCTTCATGTTGCCGGTGGCCACAGCGCCCAACGCCATCGCCTACGGCTCGGGCTTCGTGCGCAGCAAGGACATGCTGCGCGAAGGGCTCTGGCTGGATATCGTCAGCGTATTGGTGGTGTGTGCAGTGTGTTGGGTGGTGCTGATATGAGAAAAGGCGCCGAAACACCTTTTCGATTCCACTGGTAACCGCTTACTTCTTCCTGGGCATGTACAGATCAGTGATGCTGCCGTCGAAGACTTCCGCCGCCATCGCCACCGTTTCGCTGAGCGTCGGATGCGGATGGATGGTGTGGCCGATATCGGCCGCTTCACAGCCCATCTCAATCGCCAGCGCGATTTCGGCAATCAGATCACCGGCATGGGCGCCGACGATGCCGCCGCCGATGACACGGTGCGTGGCCGGATCGAACAGCAGCTTGGTGAAGCCTTCGGTCCGGCCAATGCCAATGGCGCGGCCCGAGGCCGCCCAAGGAAACTTGCCGACTTCATAGGCGATGCTCTTGGCTTTGGCCTCGGTTTCGGTCAATCCGACCCAGGCGATTTCCGGATCGGTATAGGCCACCGATGGGATGACCCGTGCCACCCATTCACGTTTGTGTCCGGCCGCGACTTCCGCCGCCACTTTGGCTTCATGCGTGGCTTTGTGCGCCAGCATCGGCTGACCGACCAGATCGCCGATGGCGAAGATGTGCGGCACATTGGTGCGCATCTGCTTGTCGACCGAGATGAAACCGCGCTCGCTCACCTGTACGCCGGCATTTTCCGCTTTCAGCTTGCCGCCGTTCGGGCTGCGGCCGACCGAAACCAATACGCGCTCGTAGTCCTTGTTTTCGGGAATAGCTGCACCCTCGAATTCGGCACTCAGCGCTTTCTTGCTGGCGATCACCTTCAACACTTTGCAGGAGGTATGAATCGCCACGCCGCGCTTTTTCAGCAAGGTCTGCAGCGGCTTGACCAGGTCCGGATCGGCACCCGGCATCAACTGTTCCATGAATTCAACCACGGTCACCGCACTACCCAGCGCGGAATACACGCAGGCCATTTCCAGACCGATGATGCCGCCGCCGACCACCAGCAGACGCTTGGGCACATCGGCTAGCATCAGCGCATCGGTCGAGTCCATGACCCGCGGATCTTCCCAGGGGAAGGCCGGCAGTTTCACCGGCTGCGAGCCGGCGGCAATGATGCATTGTGCGAAGTCGATAGTTTCGGTACCGCTGGCGGTTTTAACCGAAAGCCGGTTGGCGGAAGCAAACTCGGCAACACCGGTAACGGTGCGCACCTTGCGCTGCTTGGCCATGCCGGCAATGCCCAAGCTGAGCGTGCCGACGGTTTTTTCTTTGTGCGCGCGCAACTTATCCAGATCGATTTTTGCAGCGCCGAAGTCCAGGCCGATCTCGGCCACATGCTTGACCTCTTCGATGACATTGGCGGCATGCAGCAGCGCTTTCGAAGGGATGCACCCGACATTCAGGCAGACCCCGCCGAGCTGCACATAGCGCTCGACCAGAATCACGTCCATGCCCAGATCCGCGGCACGGAAAGCGGCCGTATAACCGCCCGGGCCGGAACCGACGACCACCAGCTGACAGCTGTGATCGGTATCGCCTTTCGGGGCCGGTGCGGCCTTGGCTCCGGGCACGGCGGGTGCTGGCGCGGCTTCTGGCGCGGGCGCAGCAGGCGTTGCCGTTGGCGCAGACACTGCGGCAGACTCACCCGCTGCTTCGAGCAGGGCAATGACATCGCCCTCGCTGAGGGTATCGCCGAGTTTTACTTTCCATTGCTTCAGCACACCGCCGGCACTGGCCGGCACTTCCATGGTGGCTTTGTCGGATTCCAGCGTGAGCAGGCCCTGATTGGTGGCGACGTTGTCGCCCTCTTTCACCAGGAACTCAATGACGACAGCACTGCCGCCGATATCGGGGACTTTCAGTTCAATGGCAGCCATGGCGTCAGACCAGCAGACGGCGCAGATCGGCGAGGACCTGCGCCATGTAGGCGGTGAAACGGGCAGCGGCCGCACCATCAATGACGCGATGGTCATAGGACAGCGACAGCGGCAGCATCAATTTCGGCGCGAATTCCGCGCCGTTCCAGACCGGCTTGGTCTGCGATTTCGACACGCCGAGGATGGCCACTTCCGGGGCATTGATGATCGGCGTGAAGGCGGTGCCGCCGATGCCGCCGAGCGAGGAAATGGTGAAGCAGCCACCCTGCATATCGGCGCCGGTGAGTTTCTTCTCGCGGGCCTTGACGCTGATGGCGGCCAGTTCGTGCGAGAGCTCAATCAATCCCTTTTTATCACAATCTCGGATGACCGGAACCACCAGGCCATCGGGCGTATCGACCGCGATGCCGATATGGAAATACTGCTTGAGCACCAGGTTGTCGCCATCGAGCGAGGCATTGAAGTTCGGAAATTTCTTCAGCCCTGCGACGGCGGCCTTGATCAGGAACACCAGCGGGGTCACTTTCACGTCTTTGTGTTCTTCACCGAGCTTCTTGCGGAAAACGTCCATCTCGGTGATATCGGCTTCATCGAATTGGGTGACGTGCGGAATCATCGCCCAGTTGCGCGCCAAGTTGGCGCCCGAGAGTTTCTTGATGCGCGACAGCGGTTCGCTGCTGACCGGACCGAACTTGCTGAAATCAACCTGCGGCCACGGAATCAGATTCAGACCGCTGCCGCCACCCGCTGAGGGCACGCCGCCGGCCAAGGTCGCTTTCACGAACTGTTGCACATCCTCTTTGCTGATGCGACCGCCGCGCTCACTGCCTTTGACCTGTGATAGATCGACGCCAAGCTCGCGGGCGAATACGCGTACGGCCGGACTGGCATAAGGCACTTTGCCCGGAACCAGTTCACTGTTATCGGGCGCATGCACAGCTGCCAATGGGGCAGGCGCCGAGGTCGTTGCGGGCGTTGATGCGGGGATCGGGGCTTGTGGCGCAGCTGCTGGCGCGGCTACGGACGCGGGCGCAAGTACCGGAGCGGCCACGGCAGCAGGTGCCGGTGCAGCGGCAGATGCCGAAACTTTAATGCGAGCAACCAGATCGCCAGCCGAGAGTTCATCACCGAGCTTGGCGATGATTTCGATGATTTCACCGGAAACCGGCGACGGCACTTCCATGGTGGCTTTATCGGATTCGAGGGTCAGCAGGCCCTGGTCCTTTTTCACGGTCTCGCCGACGTTCACCAGCAGCTCGATGACCGGTACCCCGGAATCGCTGCCGAGGTCGGGGACGCGCGCTTCGATCAATTCAGACATAACTCACCCAAAGGGAATATCCGAGCTATTGTCGCCCGAACCGGAGCCCTTGCCAATGGCTGTGGCGGTCAAAAAAATCCCGCCGGAGCGGGAGGGAGAGGAAATAAGGGATAACCGGCGTATCCGGATACTTATTTGGTGCTGAGAAAGTCAATCGGCTTGCCATTGGGCAGACGGACTTCCAGGGCATTGTCGAGGGCATCCATGCGCTGAATACGTTTGCACATGCCTTCGGCCAGCGGCTCGAGGGCCTTGCCATGCGCATCAGTTCTCTCTCAGGTAGATGATTGCAGTGTAGGGCACCGCAGGCCATCTGCCATGTGCCGAAAGTCAGCATGACTTTCGTCATGAACCCGGCCGGGCTTTGCATTAGAATGGAGTGACCTGAAGGCGGACCCCATGCGCGAATTCATCCGGAACCATACCCTGCTCTGTTTGATGCTGCTGGCCGGCATCTGGGCGCTGTCCTTCCAAGGTAGTCGCGGCTTGATGGAACCCGATGAAGGCCGTTATACCAACGTCGCTCTGCAGATACTACAGCACGATGACTGGATCTCCCTTTACCGCAATCAGGACAGCCTGCACTTCACCAAGCCGCCGCTCACCTACTGGACGGTGGCCGCATCGGTCAGCCTGTTCAGTCACAACGAGTGGGCTGTCCGGCTGCCGATGGCCCTGGCGTTTCTGCTGCTGGTTTTTCTGGGCTACCGTCTGGGCCGCCTGTTTGTGCCAACACGGCCCTGGCTGCCGGCAGTGTTCATTCCGGCATCGCCGCTGTTACTGCTGGCCGCCAGCTGGGTGAATACCGACACTGTGCTGGCCGCGATGACCACGCTGGCCATGACCTGCTATGCCCAGTACCGTTTCGGCGGCGGTAACCATCGCTGGCTGGATGCGATGTGGTGGGCTTTCGCTCTGGCATTCATGACCAAAGGGCCGCCTGGTCTGCTGCCTTTGCTCGCCATCGTGGCCTTCGCCCTCTGGCACCGCGACGGCCGCGTGCTGTGGCGTCCACTCGGCATCATCGGCTTCGCACTCATCGGATTGACTTGGTATGCCGCGGTTATCTACCGCCATCCGGGGCTGCTCGATTATTTCCTTGGCCATGAAGTGGTCGCCCGCATCGCCACCGATACCCACAACCGCAATAGCGAATGGTACGGCCCGTTCACGCAGTTCCTGCCGACGCTATTGCTTGGCACCCTGCCCGCGCTGATTGCCCTTGCGGTTTTCCGCAAAAAAACACCGGCACCGACACGGTCCCAAGAACAAACTCGCTTTCTCTGGCTGTGGTTCGCCTTACCGCTATTGGTGTTCAGCCTGGCGCAGTCGCGGCTGCCCTTGTATGTGCTGGGCCTGACCATGCCGGCCTTGTTGCTGCTGAGCCGCAGGCTGGAAAATGCGCCCTTCGGTCGTGGTGCCGCCATCGCCATGGCGGTTTGGCTTGCTGCGATTCTGGCTATCAAGGGTTTGTTACCGGTTGCCCTGGACGATCACGACAAAGACTCCCGTGCTTTTGCCCAAGACATCCGGCCGATGCTTCCGGGTAAACCGGAACAGATCATCTTCGTAGAAGACATGTCGCGCAACGGCCTGAATCTTTATTTCGATGCCGATATCAAAAAGGTGTCGTTTACTGCGCGCGTGAAACCGATTTCCGATTCTTCCTACGATTCCAGTCTGGCCGAAGAGTTGGCGCTTCCCCCGGACCGCCGCGTGTTCATCCTAAAGCGCGAAATCGAAGAGCGCTTTGTGGGCGAAGTGGCCCAGGCCGGAATCACCCCGGAAAAGCGTGGCGAATGGATTGAGGGCAAGAAGCCCAGCCCGCGCGACCGCATGCTGTATGTGTTGCCCGGGGAGTTTGATCAACCGGAATAAAAAACGGCCCGTGAAGGGCCGTTTTTCATGGGCATAGAGGAACGCCTTACTGGGCTGGTGCGGCTGTGCGCGCAGCTACCGGATAGCGGGTGTAGATCTGCGTTACCGCATACTGGATGGCGGCTCCCGGATTTTCCATGGCTTTCTTGCTTAGGGTGCCTTCCAGCACGCCTTCCCAGATCAGCTCCTTGCGCTTGCTGTCGACGACGTCAACGCTGACGGTACCGACTTTATAATTGCGGGTTTCGACATCAGAGCCGTAGACCGGAATGCCCAAACCGTAACCGAAGCCACCGCGGTAACCGTAGTAGCCCATGGTCATGGTCGGGCTGCTGTAGGTTTCGCTGCGGTTTTCAATATTGGAGTAGAAATTGACCTGCAGGTCAGGATTGTTGGCATCGTAAACATAGCCACGTGCAGCCATTTCATTCTGGACCGCACTTTTGAAATGTCCGGTGATCATGGTGGAATAACCGGCCTTATCGGTCGCCAGCGGCGTGACCCAACCATAGGTTTTGTAGGAGGTGAAATCTACATTCGGACGCGACTGACTGCTGATGCTGGGCTGGCTGGCGCAGCCGGCCAAGCTTAGGGCGGATCCGAACAGCACGGCGTTGAGGACTAGGGACTTCATAAACACCTCGATCAATTCTGGGAAGTTTCCGCACGGATGCGGCACATCCGGCATCCTTATTTTATCGGATAGTACCTAAAATTACCACGGTCCTCGACCGTTCCAGAATCCGCTTCTAGGGCCGCTCTGATTCCGGCAGACCGGCTTCATGACGAGCCAAATAAATCCCGCTGGCAACGATGATGGCGGCACCGATGAACACCCGCGACTCCGGCACCACCTGCCAAATCAACACATCCAAACCCAAGGCCCAGGCCAAAGCCGAATACTCAAAAGGGGTGACCGTAGCTGCCGGCGCAATGCGAAAGGCTTCGGTGATAGTAATCTGGCCGAAAAAGCCAGTCACCGCCAGTGCCACCAACGGAAACAGATGATGGCGCTGCACCGGCAGCCACTCCGGCAGGGCCAGCAATCCGGCCACAACGGCAATCCCCGCCATCGACCACCAAACCATGCTTTCGGCGCTGTCGGTTCGGCTGAGTAGGCGCACACTGATGGCCGAGACCGCGTAGCACAGCGCCGCGGCCAGTATGGCCAGTCCGGCCAGACTGACTAAGCCCTCACCGGTCGGCTTGAGCACCACCAGTACGCCGAGCAGGCCGACAGCGATGGCGATCCAACTGGCGCGCGCGACCTTTTCGCCGAGCAGCGGGATGGACAATGCCGCAATAGCGAATGGCGAAATGTAAAATATGGCGTAAGCCTCGGTCAGAGGAAGGCGCTTGATGGCGTAGATGAACAGCGTCAGCATCAGTACCCCGAGACCGATGCGCAACAAATGCAGGGGCCAGCGTACCCGCCAAAGCGATTTCCAAGCCCGGCGCCAATGGACATAGACCAATATCAAGGGCAGCGAGCTCATGGCACGCAGCGCCGTCACCTGCATCGGCGCAAAGTCGGCGGCCAGCCCCTTCATCACCGCATCCATCAGACTGAAGAACAGGCAGGCCAGCAGCATCATCAGGATGCCTCGGCGTTTATTATCATTTTGGCTAACGTGGGACATGCTCCATGATTGCACATCATCGGCCGCCGAGGCACACTAGCGTCATTCATTTCAGGAGAATTTATGCCCTCGTTCGACATCGTTTCGGAAGTGGACGGCCACGAGCTGACCAATGCCATCGACATCGCCAACCGCGAGCTGAAGAACCGTTTCGACTTCAAGAACGTCGATGCTTCCTTCACGCTCGAGAAATTCGTGGTGACCCTGCAGGCACCCAGTGACTTTCAGGTCCAGCAGATGCTCGATATCCTGAAGGCGCGCCTGATCGCACGCGGCATCGACGCCCGCTGTATGGACATCGGCGAGCCGGAAGTAAATCTGGCCATAGCCAAGCAGAAAGTCACACTGAAATCCGGCATCGAGCAGAAAACTAGCAAGAAAATCGCGGCTGCCCTGAAAGAAGCCAAGCTCAAGGTCGATTCGCAGATCAACGGCGAAAAACTGAAAGTGATGGGCAAGAAACGGGATGACCTGCAGGAGGCCATCGCCCTGCTGAAATCCAAGGATTTCGAACTGCCGCTGCAGTTCGAGAATTTCCGCGACTGACCGCTGGCGCGCTGTGAGTGACGTCTATTACATGCTAGTGGTTGCAGGAACGCTGCAGTCTGCGGTTCCGGTGATTTCCCTGATCGCCTATCTGCCACAATGGAAGAAACTGATCGACACTAAGTCCAGTCGCGATTTGTCACTGCGGTCCTGGTCGATCTGGATCGTATCTTCCTCGATTTCGCTATTTTATGCGGTGGCGCTTTATCGTTACACCGGCAAGGGCGTTCCACTGGTATTCGCTTCCGCCGCCGGGCTGTTGTTCGTGCTGATTACCGTTTATCTGACCGCCCGCTACCGCAGCAGAAGCGAGCCACCCTCGATTTGAGCCCAAAAAAAAGCGGCCCGAAGGCCGCTTTTCTGCATAGCAAGAAATTACGGAATCAGCACGCTGTCAATCACGTGAATCACGCCGTTACTGGCTTTGATGTCGGTTGCGGTGACGGTGGCGTCGTTGACCTTGACGCCCTGATGGCCGGCAGTGATTTTGACGGCTTTGCCATTCACGGTATCGGCGCTTTTCAGTTTGACCACATCGGCTGCGGTGACTTTTCCGGCAACCACGTGGTAGGTCAGGATGGCGGTCAGCTTGGCCTTATTTTCAGGTTTCAACAAGCTTTCCACGGTGCCTGCGGGTAGCTTGGCGAAGGCCGCGTTGGTCGGCGCGAACACGGTGAACGGACCGGCGGAGTTGAGCGTGTCGACGAGGCCGGCGGCCTTCACGGCAGCAACCAGAGTGGAGAAGTCGGGATTGCCGGCGGCAACGGCAACGATGGTGCCGGCTTCTTTCTTTTCATGATTATGCGCCAGTGTGGCGGAGCTCGCGCCGGCAAGCGCGATGGCGAAAATGGCATACTTGAATATGTTCATGGGGTTTCCTTTAGCGGTTCATGGGAGATGTGCATCGGCACAGCACCACTATGCCGATAGATGCGTGCAGACCATGTCAGATTTATGTGAGCATATTGTGTTGAAAATGTGCTCGTGGCGTGAATGCGCCGGCATCCTTTGATTACCTTACCGATGGTTGTGCATTACTATAAGAGATTCCCAGCCGAAGATTATTCCATGACCGGGCTTCTTTTCGAAACCATTCAATGCCCGTATTGCGGGGAGTCAATCGACATCGCCATCGACTGCTCAGTCGGACATCAGCAGTACATCGAGGACTGCAGTGCATGCTGTCGGCCGATCACGATTACAGCCACGGCATCCGAAAGCGGCATCGATGCACTATCCGTGCACAGCGAGGATGAGTGAATGCGAAATTCGCAGAGCAGCGCCGCCCTAAAAAAAGGACACACATGCGAACCTTCGTATTAAGAGCGCGGGCGGCCTCCACGGATAGCCAAAAACTGTTGGCATCCGTCGGCAAAGAGGCGCATCCCGAAATCCTCGCACACATACTGATGAACTCGATCTTCGTGGCCCAGTCACATCGCACAGATGTGGAGATCTATCTGGTATTAGAAAGTACCCAGGATTTCTCCCGTACGATTCACTTTGAGGTCAATGCGATGCACGAGATCGGCGGCTTCGATGAGCGTGCGCTGCTGGGCAAGCTTGCAAAGGCGCTAGATGCTTCCAGAGGCATGGGTAAGGAAGAAGCGCGGCCGGTGGAATCGGGTGTGACCGTTCGTACCGTGAGCTTCGAGCGGCTGGTGCAGGAGCTGGCTGACGACCACCAGCTATTCATGATGGACAGGAAAGGCACCCCGATTCGCCAGCAATCGTTCGAGGGCAATCCGTGCTTCCTGCTGACCGACCATATTCCGATGCCGAAGAAGTCCTTTCACAGCCTCGAGCGACTGGGTGCGAAGAAGATTGCACTCGGTCCGAAAATGCTGTTTGCATCGCAATGCGTCGTGTTGATCCACCACGAGCTGGACCAACGCTAAGCAGGGCCGCTACCGCCATGGATGGCAGGCGCGAGTGAATAAACGGCGCATTCCGGTTTCTTTGCAGAAGGGTGAAGCCCAAGCATAAGTCTCGTCCAAGGCCGTGGACAATGGCCGGAAGTCATGCCGGTCAGGCGAACAACTTCGCTTCCGCTTCGTCACGCGGCACGATACGCCAGTGACCGGGCTCAAGTCCATCCAGATCGAGCTGGCCGGTGCGACTACGATGCAGACTGAGCACACGATTGCCGGTGGCTGCGAACATGCGCCGCACCTGATGGTAGCGTCCCTCAATCAAAGTCAGGCGAGCATGACGGGCGTCAATGATATCCATAACTGCAGGCGCCAAAGGCGTAGTTTCGCTCTCCAACAGCAGAGTGCCGGCAGCGAATAGGGAGACTTCATCGCCGCGCAGATCTTCGGCCAACTGCACCTCATAGACTTTCGGCAATTCAGCTTTCGGTGAAATGATGCGGTGCAGCAGCTGGCCATCATCGGTCAGCATCAACAGTCCGGAGGTGTCGCGATCGAGCCGGCCGACGGTACTCAATACCGGATTTCGGTAGCGGAAGCGTTCCGGCAACAAATCGTAAACCACACGGCCGGGATCCTTGGTCGAACAGGTGTAACCAACCGGTTTGTTGAGCAGAATCAGAACGCCCTGAGCAGGATCGATAGGCTCGTCATCGACCAGCAGATCGTGGTGCCTGTAGTCGTCATCCAGTGCCACGGTACTGCCGTCACGTCGGGTCAGCCAGCCGTTGCGGATCAGCCGGGTCACGTCCTTGCGTGACCCATAACCGAGGTTGGCCAGCAGTTTGACCAACTTCATGCGCGATATCCGGAAAACTCAGTCACCCTTGCGCTCGGACGCGCTCCGGTCTCGGGCTCCGCGGAACTCGGAATCCAACGACCAGTTCGGCCACTCGTTCGAGTCGGCCAGCTCGCGGCCGAGCATGTAAAGTACCTGCATGTCGCGTTTGAGCGACTCAAAGGTCCAAGACGGATCGAACTCATCGGCCGGCTGATGGTACTTCCTGGCGGTATACTCGGCACGCGCCGCCTGGCCTGCGGCCAGGCCGCCGACGATCCAGTCACTACCGGAACCGAACGAAATCGCCGGCACACCGCGCTTGGCTAGCGGGAAATGGTCGGAGCGGAAGAAGTAACCGGCCTCCGGCTTGCTGTCCGGCACGTAGATCAGATTCCAGCGCTTGCCGGTATCAATCAGGCGGTCAAGCAGCTCCAGCTTGGCATTGCCGGAAATAGTGAAATCACGGGTCAACGGGCCCGGACTGAAGCCGTCCATGTTGATTGCGCCCGCGGTAGTGGCCAGTGGATACAGCGGGTTGCTGGCATAGAACTCGGAACCCAGCAGACCTTTCTCCTCAGCGGTGACGGCCAAGAGCACCACCGAACGCGCCGGCTTGGGCGCCTTGCCGTATGCGGATGCGATTTCCAGCATGGCTGCCAGACCAAGCGCATTGTCGTTGGCGCCGTTGTAGATGGTGTCGCCTTTGGCGTCCGCTGCTCCGATGCCCAGATGATCCCAATGCGCGGTATACAGCACCGTCTCATCCGGACGCACGGCGCC
The DNA here is from genome assembly GCF_044348765.1 of Arenimonas sp. GTDB lineage: Bacteria > Pseudomonadota > Gammaproteobacteria > Xanthomonadales > Xanthomonadaceae > Arenimonas. The sequence goes on along the minus strand of NZ_JBIKSE010000005.1, from coordinate 36,223 downwards.
CTCAATGCGGGCCACTACGTTCTGAGACACCACGGTCTGGGCAGCCACGGCATAATCAGCGGTGAAAGTGACCCCTTTGAGCGTGACCGGCTTGAAGGCCGGGGTCTGCGCCTGCTTCTTGAGGGTATCGAAGTTCAGACCAGCCTGCTTGAACCAGGTCACGGCGGTATCACGCTGGATCCAGGATTCGAGCGGAGCATGCGATTTCTGGGGTTCCTGACGCACGATATCGAACATCACGTTGGTGTTGGAATTCTTCACGGTCGGCCATCCGTAGGAGGCCGGCGCGGTTTCATGCACGATCATGGTACCGATGGCACCTTGACGTGCCATTTCCTCGAACTTGTAGGTCCAGCGGCCGTAGTAGGTCATGGCCTTGCCGCCGAAGGCGCCTTGGCCGCTTTCGAAGTCCGGATCGTTGATGAGTACCACGGCGATCTTTCCTTTCAGATCGACGCCTTTGAAGTCGTCCCAGTTGCGTTCCGGGGCTTTCACGCCATAACCAACGAATACCAGCGGTGCATCCTTTATAACCACCGAGGTCTGTCCATTCATGGCTGCTCGGATGGCGATCTCATTGCCTTGTTGCAGGGACCTGACTTTACCGCCGAGCGATACCGAGGCCACTACGGGGCCTTTGATTTCGAAGCGACCGAGCGGCACAGCCTGGGTCCAGAGGCGATTGCCGTTCTTGCTATCACCACCCGGTTGTAAACCTGCGGCTTTGAACTGTTCGATGAGATAGGCGATGGTTTTTTCTTCGCCGGCGGTATTCGGTCCACGCCCTTCGAAGGCATCCGAAGACAGGGTCTTCACATGTTGGGCAAGACGCTGTGCATCAAAGTATGGAGCATCGGCTGCGTTAGCAGTACCGGCGGCGAGTAGTGCAATCAGGACTACGGGTTGTTTCATGGAAACCTCACGGTTGGGCCGGCGTCACATGCCGATGGGGTTAGCTTTCTCAGGATCGATATTATAGGTTTTGATGGCGCGTGCCACATCCTTGGCATTCATCTTGCCCTCGGCCGCCAGTGCCGCAATGGCGGCATGGGCGATGTAGTAGCGATCGACTTCGAAGAAACGGCGCAGATTGCCGCGCGTATCCGAGCGGCCGAAACCGTCGGTGCCGAGCACGGTGTAATGCATCGGTACGAAGGCGCGGATCTGGTCGGCGAAAGCACGCACGTAGTCGGTAGCGGCAATGGCCGGACCACTACGGCCGCTAAGGCAACGCTCAACATGGCCGGTACGTTTTTCGCTTTCCGGATGCAGGCGGTTCCAGCGTTCGGCATCGAATCCGTCACGACGCAGCTCGTTGAAGCTCGGGCAGGACCAGATATCGGCGGTGACACCGAAATCCTTGTCGAGCAGTTCCGCGGCGGCAATGGCTTCCCGCAGAATAGTGCCTGAACCGAGCAGCTGAACCCGCAATTCGCCCTTCTTGGTTTTTCCGGCATCCTTGAACAGGTACATGCCCTTGAGGATGCCCTCGCGGCTACCTTCCGGCATTTCCGGCATCGGGTAGTTCTCGTTCATCAGGGTGATGTAGTAGTACTCATCGCGCTGCTCTGCAAGCATACGTTGCATGCCTTCCTGCACGATGACGGTCACTTCGTAGCCGAAGCTCGGATCATAGGATTTGCAGTTCGGCACGGCACCGGCCAGCAGGTGTGAATGGCCATCTTCGTGTTGCAGACCTTCGCCATTGAGCGTGGTACGGCCGGCGGTGGCACCGAGCAGGAAGCCACGGGCACGCATATCGGCGGCCTGCCAGGCCGAATCGCCGATGCGCTGGAAGCCGAACATCGAATAGAAGATGTAGAACGGCAGCATCGGCTGATTATTGGTGGAATAACTGGTAGCGGCAGCCAGCCAGCTGGAGAATGCACCGGCTTCGGTGATGCCCTCTTCCAGGACCTGGCCAGCGGTATCCTCCCGGTAATACATCAGCTGGTCGGCATCGACCGGTTTGTATTTCTGGCCGAACGGCGCATAGATACCGATCTGGCGGAACAGGCCTTCCATCCCGAAGGTGCGCGCCTCATCGGCCACGATTGGCACCACGCGTGGACCTACTTCCTTGTCACGCAGGATGATGTTGAGGGTCTGCACGAAGGCCATGGTGGTGGAGATCTCGCGGTCGCCGGAGGATTTCAGCAGACGTTCAAAAGTGTCGAGCGTCGGCACCGGCAGGGTGAGGTCGGACTTCTGACGGCGCTGTGGTAGATAGCCGCCCATGGCCTGGCGACGCGCCTTCATGTACTGCACTTCCGGCGAGTCCTCGCCCGGATGGTAGAAGCCGAGGTTCTCGATCTGCGCGTCGCTGACCGGAATATTGAAACGGTCACGGAAGGATTTGACCGATTCGGTATCCAGCTTTTTGGTCTGGTGAGTAGGGTTCAGCGACTCACCAGCCGAACCCATACCGTAACCCTTGACGGTTTTGGCCAGAATTACAGTCGGCTGGCCTTTGTGCGCGGTGGCAGCAGCATAGGCGGCATGCACTTTATGCGGATCGTGGCCGCCGCGGTTTAGTCGCGCGATGTCCTTGTCGCTGAGCTTGGAGACCATCTCGGCGGTTTCGGATGTTTTACCAAAGAAGTGTTCGCGCGTGTAGGCACCACCGAAAGCCTTGCAGTTCTGATACTCGCCGTCGACGGTATCCATCATGATCTTTCTCAGCTGCCCGCTGTTGTCGCGCGCCAATAGCGGATCCCAGTAGCTGCCCCAGACCACTTTCAGTACGTTCCAGCCGGCACCCCGGAAGCTGCCTTCGAGCTCCTGGATGATTTTGCCATTACCGCGAACCGGCCCGTCGAGACGTTGGAGATTACAGTTGATGACAAAGCACAGATTGTCGAGACCCTCTCGGCCGGCCAGTGCGATGGCTCCCAGGCTTTCGGGCTCATCGCATTCGCCATCGCCCATGAAACACCAGATCTTGCGGTCAGTCTTGGGCATCAGGCCGCGGCCTTCGAGATATTTCCAGAAACGCGCCTGGTAGATCGCGCTGATCGGACCCAGGCCCATCGATACCGTCGGCGTCTGCCAGAAGTCCGGCATCAACCAGGGATGCGGATACGAGGACACGCCGCGGCCGTCGACCTCCATGCGGAAATGATCGAGCTGGTCTTCGCTGATGCGACCCTCCAGGAAGGCACGGGCGTAGATGCCCGGCGAGGAATGGCCCTGGATGTAAAGCAGATCGCCCGGGTGGTTTTCGCTCGGCGCACGCCAGAAATAGTTGAAGCCGACATCATACAGGGTGGCACTGGAAGCGAAGCTGGCAATATGTCCGCCAAGCTCGCCCGGCTTGCGGTTGGCGCGTACCACCATCGTCATTGCGTTCCAGCGGATGATCGAGCGGATGCGCCACTCCATGGCCAGATCACCATCCATCGCCGGCTCGCTTTCGGCCGGGATGGTGTTGATGTATTCGGTCGTTGGATGAAATGGAAGATTGCCACCGGCGCGGCGGGTCAGTTCGACCATCCGTTCAAGCAGATGATGCGCACGCTCGGCACCGTCATGGTCGAGCACGGCCTTCATCGACTCCAGCCACTCCCGCGTCTCCTTCGGATCGTGGTCGTTATTCAGCACATCATTCATCCAGCTCATAGCATTTTCCAGGTTCTCTACGTTGTATTGTCTTCAAGCAGCCGATCAGGCCCCGCGTTGCTCACGGATCTGCGCTTCGACGGCAGCAATGGCGGTCATATTGACGACGCGCCGCACGGTCGCGGACGGGGTCAGCACATGCACCGGTTTGGCCATGCCCATCAGAATCGGACCGATGCCGATGCCGTCGGTCATCACTCGCGTCAGGTTATAGGCGGTATTGGCGGCATCCATATCCGGCATCACCAACAAGTTGGCGGCACCAGTCAGCCGCGAATCCGGAAACAGCCGGTCGCGGATATCCGGCCGCAACGCGGCATCCACGTGCATCTCGCCCTCGACTTCCAGACGTGGTGAGCGCGCCAGAATCAACTGCAGGGCTTCACGCATTTTCTTCGCGCTGGCCGCTTCCGATGATCCGAAATTGGAATGGCAGACCAGCGCTACTTTCGGATTGATACCGAACAGACGAAGTCGGAAAGCCGCCTGTATTGCCGCTTCGGCGATCTGCTCGGCACTGGGAGAATGCTGGACATGGGTGTCGGTGAAGAACAGCGGGCCTTTGTCGCTGATTACCACCGACATCGCAGAGACCGCGTTGACCGCCGGATTGATGCCGATGACGTCAATGACATGCTTGAGCTTTCCGGAAAACTTGCCAACGATGCCGCACAGCATGGCATCGGCTTCGCCGCGCTTGACCATCAGGGCCGCAACAACAGTACTACGCGAGCGCACGATGGCTTTCGCCGCAGGCGGACTGACACCCTTGCGCGCCATGATCTGCAGATAATGCTGCCAGTAGTCATTGAAACGCGGATCGTCATCAAGATTGGTCAAATCGAAATCAACGCCCTGCTTCAGACGCAGACCGAGTTTTTCGATGCGGCGCTCGATCACCGCCGGCCGGCCAATCAGGATCGGGCGGGCCAACCCGTCATCAACCACGGTCTGCACGGCGCGCAGTACGGTTTCCTCTTCACCCTCGGCATACACCACACGCTTGAGGTCGGCACGGGCGCGCTCGAACATCGGCCGCATCAGCAGACCGGTGCGGTACACGAACTGCGACAGCTGCTCGCGGTAGGCGTGGATGTCGGCAATCGGCCGGGTCGCGACGCCAGAAAGCATTGCAGCCTGGGCCACAGCGGGCGCTAGCGAAATCAACAAGCGTGGATCGAACGGACGCGGAATCAGATAGTCAGCACCGAAGCGCGGAGTTTCACCGCTATAAGCCGAGCCGAGATCCGAAGCTTCCTTGCGTGCCAGTTCGGCAATGGCATACACACAGGCCCGTTTCATATCCTCGTTGATGCAGGTCGCACCGACATCAAGTGCTCCCCGGAAGATATATGGGAAGCACAGTGCATTGTTGATCTGGTTCGGATAGTCGGAACGACCGGTACCGATGATGGCGTCCGCACGTACCGCTTTGGCGGCGTCAGGCAGGATTTCTGGATAGGGATTGGCCAGGGCAAAGATGATCGGGCGCGTAGCCATGGCCGCGACCATTTCCGGTTTGAGCACACCGCCGGCTGATAGGCCGAGAAAAATATCAGCACCTTCGATGATTTCCGTCAATGTGCGTTTGTCGGTTTTGCGGGCGTAGCGTGCCTTGTCGGCGTCCAGACCCTCGCGGCCTTCGAACAGCACGCCGTCGCGGTCGATGGCGAGGATGTTTTCCGGCTTCAGGCCGAGTGCGACCAGCATGTCGAGGCAGGCAATTCCGGCAGCACCGGCACCGCTGGTGGCCAGCTTGACGTCTTCGATATTTTTACCGGCCACATGCAGTGCATTGATGACGGCGGCGCCGACGATGATGGCGGTGCCATGCTGGTCATCATGAAACACCGGGATTTTCATGCGTTCGCGCAGCTTGCGCTCGACTTCGAAACATTCCGGGGCTTTGATGTCCTCGAGATTGATGCCACCGAAGGTCGGCTCCATGCTGGCGATGATATCGACCAGCTTATCCGGATCATTTTCATCGATTTCGATGTCGAACACATCGATTCCGGCGAATTTCTGGAACAACACGCCCTTGCCTTCCATAACCGGCTTGCCAGCCAACGGGCCGATGTTGCCCAGACCGAGCACGGCCGTACCATTAGTCACTACCGCTACCAGGTTGGCGCGGGCCGTGAGCGAAGACGCCTGCCCAGGATCGGCCGCGATGGCTTCGCAGGCGTGCGCCACCCCCGGCGAATAAGCCAAAGCGAGATCGCGCTGGGTCACCATCGGCTTGGTGGCGCTGACCCTGATTTTGCCGTAGGGCGCCGTCCGGTGATAATCGAGTGCCGCTTGCTTGAAATCTTCTTCAGACATTTCCGCTTCCAGAATCGAGCACCATTAGTGCTAACGCTCTATTGTACCCAATGACGGGCGGAACCGGCTTAATCAGGGCCTAACCGCTTATTTGCGTCCGTATTTATCCTTGACATGACGCTTGACCCGCGCACTCAAGGCCATGTCCGAGGCGCGCCGGTCGGCCAGGGTCATGGCCGCTGCGTCCCGCTCGTCCTTGAGCTTGCAGTAATGCTGATAACGCTCCAGCGTTAAGCGCCCTTCAGCAATAGCCGCCTGCACCGCACATCCATGCTCGTTGCTGTGACTGCAGTCACTAAACCGGCACTGGCCGGCCAAGGTAGCGAATTCGGCGAACATGCCTTCATCGAAGCGCTCGTCACCGCTCAGCTTCAGCTCACGCATGCCCGGCGTATCGATCAGACATCCACCTTGCGGCAATGCTATGAGGGCCCGATGCGTGGTGGTGTGACGGCCTTTGGCATCGGCTTCACGTACGCTGCGGGTCTTCATCTTCTCGATTCCGAGCAGGGTGTTGGTCAGTGTGGATTTTCCGGCACCCGATGAGCCTACCAACACCGCCGATTTGCCCGCGGATAAATACGTATGCAGCACGACAGCTTCGGCGGCACTCTTGGCATTCAGGGCATGCACTGGAATGCCGCCTTCAGCAAGGGTCTGCAACTGAGTGATGTAGAATGCAGGGTCACCGCACTTATCGAGCTTGGTCAGCACCAGGACCGGCTTGGCACCCGATGCGGCAATCAGCAGTAGATAACGCTCGATGCGCTTGGCATTGAAGTCGGCATCCATGCCGCTGACCAACAGTACATGGTCGATGTTGGCGGCGATGAGCTGTTGTTGGAAATGCTCGCCGGCGGCGGCACGTTTGAGCAAGGCATGACGTGGCAGCAGGCCGATAATCTGCTTGCCGCTGGCATCCAGCGCGACCCAGTCGCCAACCACGGCCCGCAATTCCGGATCGGTGCGCGGCCGCAACCAGCCGGCCGGCGCCTGGGCACGGAAGCTATGTTCGGGATGTCGGGCCAGTTCATAGCCGCTGCGATGCTGGGCAACCACACGCGCCAGTTGCGCCCCGGGCCAAGGCACCAAGGCTTCGGCAATGGACTGGGTCGGCGGCCAGCCGATGGCACCGAAATCGACACGCGGATCGGTCACGCGTCCAACGCCTTCCAGGCCATCGGCAACGCATCCAACACATCGCCGGCGGTCATGCCCGGCGCCGTCAGTGCTTCGCAGGCCAGTTCACCGGCCACGCCGTGCAGCCAGACACCGAAGCGGGCGGCGTCATAAGCTGCAATCCCTTGCGCAGCAACCGCACCGATCAAGCCGGAAAGTACATCGCCGGTGCCGGCGGTAGCCAGACCCGGCCCGCCGCTGAGATTGAGGTCATGGCGGGTACCGTCCGTGATACGGCTCCGATGCCCTTTCAACACGAGGACGGCATGCCGGCTCCGGGCAAACACCTCGATCGAAGCATCGAACTCGGGACCCATATTCGGTATGCCAGCATGCAAACGATGCATTTCGCCCGCATGCGGGGTCAGGATTCGGGGACCGGCCGGATTCTTCAAATAATCTTCCGGTAAATCGGCCAAAGCATTCAGGCCATCGGCATCCAGCAGCAGCGTACGCGGGAAGTCCCGCCACAACGCCAGCACCAGATCCAGTAATGCCGGCGAACGCCCCATACCCGGACCGCAGACCACCACATCCGCACGCTGAACCAGGGCCGAGAGGCCCGCATGCGCAGACCCATCGAAGCAGCCGCCATCCGCTTCAGGCAGTCCATGCACGATCAGGGCCGGATCAAATCCGGCGACCGTGACCGCCACAGATTGCGGCACACCCACTTCCACCACGCCGGCACCACCGCGCAATGCCGCCATGCCGGCCAAGGCCGGCGCACCGGCCATGGAACGGCTACCGCCGATGATCAGCACTCGGCCGAAGTCATACTTTTGGCAATCGGCCGGGCGATGCAGCAGACGCTGGGCGATAGCAGACAGCTCGGGCGGTAGGGGATTCGTGTCATGGAACATGTTCCTATGGTAACGGCATTCGCGGCCCGTGTTCATCCTGATACGATTCCCGTTATCATCGGCGGAACACCTGACTACCAAGGTTCCTGAATGCAGCGCCTCCTCGCCCTCGGCGATTCCTACACCATCGGTGAAGCGGTCCCGCCCGAACAACGGTGGGTCGAACAATGGGCTGGGCTGATGCAGGCCGAGGGTCACGCCATCGCCCGCCCGGTCCGCGTCATCGCTCAAACCGGCTGGACCACCGATGAACTCTCCCTGGCCATCACCGCGGCGGAGCCCATCGGATCCTGGGATCTGGTGACGCTGATGATCGGCGTCAATAATCAGTACCGTGGTCGTGATTTGATCAATTTCCGCAAGGAATTTAGTGCCCTGCTGGATACGGCCAGCGCCGCCGTGGCGTATCGTCCAGACCGTGTACAAGTGCTGTCGATTCCAGATTGGGGACAAACACCGTTTGGCGCGGCCTCCGGCCGAGATCTGAACCATATCCGCACCGAAATCGATGCCTACAATCAGGTTATCGCCGAAGTCTGCAGCGAACGCTGTATTGCCATGCTCGACATCACCGGCCTAACGCGAAGGCTCAGTGCCAATCCCCACATGCATGCGGAGGATGGCCTGCACCCCTCAGCTGCCATGTATCGGTTATGGGCAGAGACTTTGCTTTGCAGTGAAAAGTTCGGTGAATTGTAGCTCCGCTACAGAGCGGTAAGCCGGATAATCGGTCTAGATTTCGGCACCGAACACCTCAATCAAAGCGCAGATGCTTGACCGATTTGCCATGCCGGCGGATCAGTTTGAGGGCCTCGATGCCAATGGTGATGTGACGCTCGACGAAATTCTCGGTGACTTTGCGATCCGACGCCTCGGTCTTGACGCCCTCCGGCACCATCGGCTGGTCGGAGACCAGCAGCAGGGCACCGCAGGGAATCGAATTGGCGAAACCGGCGGCGAAGATGGTGGCGGTTTCCATGTCGATGGCCATGCAACGCAATTTACGCAGATAGCTCTTGAATTCCTCGTCATGCTCCCAGACCCTGCGGTTGGTGGTGTAGACGGTGCCGGTCCAGTAGTCATGGTCCAGGTCTCGGATCATGGTAGAGATTACGCGCTGCATGGCGAAGGCCGGCAGGGCTGGAACTTCGGGCGGCAGATAATCGTTCGAGGTGCCCTCGCCGCGGATGGCGGCGATCGGCAGGATCAGATCGCCGAGCTGGTTTTTCTTTTTCAGGCCGCCGCATTTGCCCAGGAACAGCACGGCTTTTGGCGGCAATGCACTGAGCAAATCCATCATGGTGGCGGCATTGGCCGAACCCATGCCGAAATTGATCATGGTGATGCCGTCAAAAGTAGCGCTGGGCATCGGCTTGTCACGGCCGACCACCTCAGCACCGGTCAGCCGGGAGAAAGCATCGAGATAGCCGCTGAAGTTGGTGAGCAGGATGTGCCCGCCGAAGTCCTCCAGGGCTAGACCGGTATAGCGCGGCAGCCAATTGCTAACGATTTCCTGTTTGTCTTTCATCGGTTTTCCTTTTAGGTATTGTGCCATGCTCCCGGCTTTTGGTAAAAATTCTTGGCAGATGGCGCCATCTGCTATACGGTATCCGTTCAACTGGAGATTCCCATGTCAAAAACCCCTTTGTGCCTGGCCATGGCCATCGCCTTGTGTGCCAGCCCCCTGCAGGCAAAAAAATCGAAAGCGCCGGCCGAAGTCGCCAAGCCTGCACCCTACGCCAGCACCTACCGGCCCATCGCCTCACCGCCCGTGTTGCTGCGCAATGCCACCGTGCTGACCGGTACCGGCGAACGCTTCGACAACACCGATGTGCTGATGCAGGACGGCAAAATCCAAGCTGTTGGCAAAAGCCTGACCGCCCCCGGGGGGGCGCTGAGCGTGGATGCCAGCGGCAAATGGATCACCCCGGGCATCATCGATGTGCACTCGCATCTGGGCGTCTATCCGAGCCCGGGAATCGACTCCACCGGCGATGGCAATGAGATGACCAGTCCGGTCACCGCCGAGGTCTGGGCCGAGCACTCGGTATGGCCGCAGGATGCAGGTTTCGCAAAGGCCTTGGCCGGTGGCGTCACCAGTCTACAGATCCTGCCCGGCTCCGCCAATTTGATCGGTGGCCGCACCGTAATCCTGAAAAACGTCGCATCCACCACTGTGCAGGGCATGAAATTTCCGGATGCACCGCACGGCATCAAAATGGCCTGCGGCGAGAATCCGAAGCGGGTTTACGGCAACAAAGGCGGTCCGGCCACGCGCATGGGCAACATGGCGGGTTTCCGCGAAGCTTTCCAGGGTGCGGAAGGCCATCGGCGCCAGCTCGACCGCGGTGAAACCCCTGAACCCAATCTTCGCAATGAAACGCTGGCCGGCGTCATGCGCGGCGACATCACCGTCAACATCCACTGCTACCGAGCCGATGAAATGGCGCAGATGATCGATCTTTCGAGGGAGTTCGGCTTCAAGATCGCTTCGTTCCACCATGCCGTGGAAGCCTACAAGGTGGCCGACCTGCTCGCCGGTGAAAACATCTGCGGCGCGCTCTGGGCCGACTGGTGGGGCTTCAAGCTGGAGGCCTATGACGGCATCGAGGAAAACATCGCGCTGGTCGACCGCGCACCGGGCGGCTGCGCCATCGTGCACTCGGACTCTTCGGAAGGCATCCAACGCCTGAATCAGGAGGCCGCGAAAGTCATTGCGTCATCCAAACGCGTCAATATCGACATCAGCCCCGAACATGCCATCCGCTGGCTGACCTCGAATGCCGCCAAGGCCCTGCGCATCGACGACCGCACCGGCAGTCTGCAGGCGGGAAAAATGGCCGATGTGGTGGTCTGGAGCGGTATGCCGTTCTCGACTTATGCGAAAGCGGAGAAGGTCTATATCGACGGCGCATTATTGTATGACCGCGGTAACCGGGCGCTGCAGCCACGGGTCGACTTCATTCTCGGACAGGAGGGCCAGCCATGAGCCGCCGAATCGTATTCCTCGGCCTGATGGCCTTTGCATTCAGCGCGCAGGCGCAGAATATCCTTATCCGCAACGCTACTGTTCACACCGCCGCCGCGCAGGGGACCCTGCAAAACGCCGACGTACTGGTACAGGGCGGCATCATCCGCGCGGTCGGCCGCAATCTGGCCAATCCCGGCAACGCACCGGTCATCAACGCCGAGGGCAAACCGCTGACGCCGGGACTGTTCGGCGGCATTACCGACATCGGTTTGGAAGAAATCAGCGCGGAAGACAGCACTGTTGATGCCAACCTGAATCTGAAGGCCGGAGAGTCCGGCCTGATTGAAACCCTGCGACCGGAATTCGATGCCACCCGCGCCTACAACCCACGATCGACATTGCTGGCGGTCGCCCGCGTGGGCGGCATGAGTTTCACCGCGCTCGGCACCGGTGGCAGCCTGCTGCCCGGCCAGGGCGGGGTGATGCGTCTGGACGGTGGTTATGAACCACTACGCAGGACACCTTACATCCGTATCGGCAGCAGCCAGCTGAATGACAGCGGCTCCAGCCGCGCAGGCCAGTTCATGCTGCTGGAACAGGCCTTCGCCGAGGCCAAAATGCCGACTGCCGGTGATCCGCGTCTGTTGACCGCCGCAGGACGCAATGCATTGAATGCGGCATCAGTCGGCAACCGCTTTCTGGTCACGGTAAACCGCGAAGCGGATATCCGGCAGGTACTGAAGATGGCTGCCAAAACCGGCATCCGCATCGCCATCGTCGGTGGTGCGGAAGCCTGGCGTGTCGGCGATGCACTGGCAGCGGCAAAGGTGCCGGTATTCATTGATGCCATGGACAATTTGCCCGGAAATTTCGAGCAGATCGGCGCACATGAGGAAAATGCCTTTCGTCTTCACCGCGCCGGCGTCAGCGTGAGTTTTATCAATGGCAATGATGCCTCGCACAACGCACGTAAGGTCCGTCAAATCGCCGGCGTGGCAGTAGCCAATGGTCTGCCCTGGGAAGCCGGCCTTGCCGGCATCACCTCGGCGCCGGCAAAAGCGCTTGGGGTGGATACCAAAATCGGCAGCATCGAAATCGGCAAAACCGCCGATCTGGTGCTGTGGACCGGCGACCCGCTGGATGTCGCTTCGACGGCCTCGGTGATGTGGCTGGCCGGAAAAAATACGCCGTTGGTTTCGCGCCAGACCCTGCTGCGCGACCGCTATCTGGCGCCGGAAAGCAATCTGCCCCGCGCCTATGAACCCTGAGGAGTTCTGCATGAGCATCAAACCATTGGCACTGATCTGCAGCATCCTGTTGCTGAACCCCTCGGTAGCCGCCGACAAACCGGCCTGGGATGTATCGGCCGACCACGGCAAAACCAAAAGCGTGCGCTTCACCACCGATGAAGGCACCTGGCTGGACCTCGATGTCAGTCCGGACGGCAAACGCATCGTGTTTTCGATGATGGGCGACATCTACCTGCTACCGATTTCAGGCGGCATGGCCCAGCGCATCAGTTCCGGACCGGCATGGGATGTGCAGCCGCGGTTTTCACCGGACGGTCGCGAAATCGCATTCACCTCCGATCGCGGTGGTGGCAACAATCTCTGGCGCATGGCGGCCGATGGCAGCAATGCCGTGCAGGTAACCAAAGAGAATTTCCGACTGTTCAACAATCCGGTCTGGACGCCCGACGGCCAATACCTGATTGGCCGCAAACATTTCACCTCGGGTCGTTCGCTTGGCGCCGGTGAACTGTGGATGACCCATCGCAATGGCGGCGAAGGCCTGCAGCTGACCAAACGCCGCAACGATCAGATGGATCTGGGCGAGCCGGCGGTCAGCCCCGATGGCCGCTATGTGTATTACTCGGAAGACGTCAGCCCGGGCAGCTCCTTCGAATACAACAAGAACGTGCACGGGGTAATCTACGCCATCAAGCGGCTCGATCGCGAAACCGGCGACACCGAAACGCTGGTGAATACGCCCGGCGGCGCCATCCGGCCGCAACCCTCGCCCGACGGAAAACGTCTGGCCTTCATCAAACGTGTGCGCGACAAAACCGTGCTGCATGTGCTCGATCTCAAATCCGGCAAAGTCACTCCGGTCTGGGACGGCCTTTCGCATGACATGCAGGAAGTCTGGGCGATTTTCGGCCCGTACGCCAATTTCAACTGGACGCCGGATTCGCAGTCGGTGGTGATCTGGGCCCAGGGCAAACTCTGGCGGGTTGACATGGCGAATAGCAAGCCAAGTCCGATTGTGTTCAGCGCCGAAGTGCAACAGAAGTTGACCGCGCCGATCCGCTTCAGCCAAAGCTTGGAAGGCGACAGCTTCACCCCGAAAATGCTGCGGGACGTGGCGACTTCGCCGGACGGCAAGACCGTAGTTTTCCATGCGGTTGGACAGCTCTGGAAACGCAATCTACCGAACGGCGTGATCAGTCGCTTGACCCCTGAAAACGCCGCCTTTGAATACCAGCCCCATTTCAGCCGTGATGGCCGCAAACTTCTGTACACGACTTGGAGTGACAAAGCCCAGGGCAGTATCCGCGAAATCGATCTGGCTAGCGGCAGCATCCGCACAGTCTCTGACGAAGCAGGTTTTTACTACCAGCCGAAGTGGTCGCCGGATGGCAAGTATCTGGTGTTCGTCAAGGATGGCGGCGGTGGTTTGACCGGCAGCCTGAACACCGGTACCCCCGGCATCTACATCACCCCAACCGCTACCTGGGCACCCCAGAAGATCGCCGACGGCGGCGAGCCGCAGTTCACCCCGGATTCGAAATCGCTGCTGTACATGAGCGGCGGTGGGCTTTCCAAAAAGGTGAACCGCATCGGCCTTCATGGCCAGGATAAACGTGAAATCCTGAGCCTGAAATACGCCGACTCGGTGCAGCTCAGCCCGGACGGCAAGCATGTCGCATTCACCGAATTGTTCAATGCGTATGTCGCGCCGCTGCCGGCCTATGGCGGCAGCATCGAATTGAGCAAGGACACCAGCGCGGTGCCGGTCACCAAACTGACCAGCAGCGCCGGTCCCTACCTGCACTGGTCGGACGCCGATAGCGTGCATTGGATGCTGGGCAACCAGTATTTCAGCCGGGACATCAAACCCGGCACTTCGAATGCATCAACCTCGATGGCCTTCAGTGTGCCGAGCGACCGCCCTACCGAGACTGTGGCCTTCACCGGCGCCCGCATCATCACGATGAAGCATGCCGAACGTCAGCAGGAAGTGATCGAAAACGGTACCGTGCTGGTCCGCGGCAATACCATCACCGCGGTCGGCGCTAACATCACGGTGCCGGCCGGCGCCCGAATCATCGATGCCCGTGGCAAGACCATTTTCCCGGGCATCGTGGATGCACACGCGCATGCCGCCCATTTCGGTGGCGGCGTGGTACCCCAGCAGAACTGGTCCTACTACGCTAATCTTGCATTCGGTATCACCACCATGCATGATCCTTCGGCGACATCTGAGACAGTGTTCTCGCAGGCCGAGTTACAGAAGGCCGGAACACTGGTCGGACCGCGTGTGATGTCAACCGGCACCATCGTGTACGGTGCCGATGGCGACTTTAAAACAGTAATCAATTCCATCGATGATGCCCGAAATACCATTGCACGGATGAAAGCGCTCGGAGCCTTCAGCATCAAGAGCTACAATCAGCCGCGTCGTGACCAACGCCAACAGATTAATCAGGCGGCCCGCGAACAGGGCGTTCTGGTGGTCGAGGAAGGCGGCTCTACGTTCAACCACAACATGACCATGATACTTGACGGCGTTACCGGCATCGAGCACAACATCCCGGTCGCCCCGCTTTACAAGGATGTGGTCGATACTTGGAAGGCTACCGATGTCCGTAACACGCCGACGCTGGTAGTCAACTACGGCGGCCTGAATGCCGAGTACTGGTGGTATGACAAGATGAATATCTGGGAAAACCAGCGTTTCCTGAATTTCTATCCGCGTGAAGCACTGGATGCTCGGTCCATTCGCAGGGAAACGGCACCTGACTGGGACTACTACCACATCAAGGTGGCGCAACAGGCCAAACGCCTGCGCGATGCCGGCATCCGCATCCAGGTCGGCGGTCATGGCCAGATGCAGGGATTGTCGCCGAACTGGGAAATCTGGTCCTTGGTTCAGGGCGGCTTCTCGCCCTGGGAAGCGCTGCGTGCCGCCACCATTGATGGTGCCGATTATCTCGGCTTCGGTGCCGAAATTGGTTCACTGGAAGCGGGTAAACGTGCCGATCTGGTCATCACCAATAGCAACCCGCTGGACAAGATCGAGAACACCATCGATACCGCTTATGTCATGGTCAACGGACGTCTGTTCGATGCCGCCACCATGGCCGAAATCGGAGGCAAGCAGCGGCCGGCGCCGGAGTTCTATTTCAATCGCCAGCAAAGCGGATTGAGCGTTGGTCAGGAATATGGGCCGACCATGGAAGCCCAGGGCGATTGACTCCCTCACTTTGCTACACTGAAAGGCGCCGGCAACGGCGCTTTCCTTTTTCGGGAGTCTGCCATGAAGTTCTACATCGCCCTGCCCAATCCGGAAAGCGCACGCGGGGACAATCCTGCGCTCAGCTTCAGCGCCAACGGCCACGACACGTTCGCCGAACAATTACAGCATGCACTGGCCAATCGCCGCTACATCGAAGAATGGCTGGCTGGCATGGACGAGGATGAGGCCGACCAGGTCGATCCGGCCCTCATGGCCATCGATACCAAGGCCAAGGTTTCCGGGAAACAGCGCGGCCTTGGCATCATGTTGGTCGCCGACACCGCGCTCAATGGCACCGCCTTCAAACACCGTATGCGACTACTGGCCGGCAGTCACTGGCAGCTGGTCGACGTCAAGTAGTCCGATGTCGGCCACCGATACCCCGCAATCCATCATTGCCCGAACACGGCAGTGGATTGAAACCGTGGTCATTGGCATGAATCTCTGCCCCTTCGCCAAGCGCGAACTGCGGCGCGGAACGGTGCGCTTCATCGTCAGCCCGGAGTCAGACATGGAATCCGTGCTCTTGCAGCTGATTGACGAGTGCACGCATCTGGATGTCGATGACGGTACGCAAACTACGCTGCTGATTCTGCCGGAAGGCTTCGCCGATTTTGACGACTATCTGGATCTTGTCGGTTTGGCTGAAGAACTGCTGGCCGATCGCGGCTATGAGGGCGTGTATCAGGTCGCCAGCTTCCACCCGGATTACCGCTTTGCCGACGCTGACGCCGATGACCCGGCCAATTACACCAACCGAAGTCCCTATCCGATGCTGCATCTGCTCCGGGAAGACGGACTGGAAGCCGCCATCGCCAGCCATCCCGATCCGGATTCCATCCCGGAAAACAATATCGCCAAGGCCCGTGCATTCGGTACGGATTACTGGCTTAAACTGATGGACGAGCTGCACGCTACGGATATTCCAACCTCCTAAGTCCAGCACCTGCCGCCGGAGCCCGCCATGAAATCATTCACCGCATTGCTGTTTCTTCTCGCCCTGCCGGCGCAGGCCGCGCTGCCGCCGCAGTACCAGAACCGGAGAGATCTGGATGTGATGCTGGCTTTCATCCAACAGTATCCGCGCGTCGAAGCCGGCCTGAACGGCATTGACCTTGACGCCTATACGGTGCGTTATGAAGGCGAATGCATCGCCTCCTTCATCCGTGATGTGCAACCGAAACCGCCTGGATGGATCGGCCCGATGGATCCGATTGTTTTTAAAAGCAGCAGCTGCGATTTGGATTACCATTATTAGGCGTTGCCCACTATCGGCACAGTGCTTATCATAGTCGGACGGCTTTTCGGTCCGCACTTGACTCACCAGCGGTCATCCCATCACCTTTCCAGGAGTTCGCAGTGAGTCCGACCAATACCGTAAGCACCCGCACCGAAATTCTGCTCCGGAAATTATCGGAGTTCATGCAGGAACATGTTTATCCTGCCGAAGCCGAGGTCGCCGCATGGCAAAGCGATCCGCAAACGCGCTGGCTTCTCTGCCCGCGCATCGAAACCCTGAAAACACAGGCCCGTGAGGCTGGCCTATGGAATCTGTTCCTGCCCGATGCCGAATACGGTGCCGGCTTGAGCAACCGGGATTATGCGCCGATGGCCGAGCAGATGGGGCGCGTGCTGTGGGCATCGGAGGTGTTCAACTGCAATGCGCCGGATACCGGGAATATGGAAGTACTTGCGCATTTCGGCAATGACTCCCAGAAAGCCGAGTGGCTGGTACCGCTGCTGCGCGGCGAGATCCGTTCCGCCTTTGCCATGACCGAACCGGAGGTGGCCTCCTCGGACGCAACCAATATCGGGCTGAGTATCCGCGCGGATGGAAACGACTATGTCCTGAATGGCCGCAAATGGTGGATTACCGGCGCCGGCGATCCGCGCTGCGCCATCCTAATCGTGATGGGCGTGACCAATCCGGATGCCGATAAACATGCACGGCACTCGATGGTATTGGTACCGATGAACACACCGGGAGTTGGCATTGTGCGTGCACTGGAAGCGTTCGGCTTCGATGACGCGCCCAGTGGTCATATGGAGCTCGTTTTCGAGAATGTCCGTGTCCCGAAATCGAATCTGATCGGCGCCGAAGGCAGCGGCTTCGCCCTGGCGCAGGCGCGGCTCGGTCCAGGCCGCATCCACCACTGCATGCGCCTGATCGGTCTGGCGCAACGCGCGCAGGAACTAATGATCGAGCGCGCGAAGTCACGCATCGCCTTCGGCAAGCCCCTCGGCGCACTGGGCATGGCGCAGGAAATGATCGCCCTGTCCCACTGTGAAATTGCACAGGCGCGACTGCTCACGCTCAACGCCGCCGCCATGCTTGACGCCGGCGGCAACAAGGCCGCTAGAAACGAAATCGGGATGATCAAAATCGTCGCACCCCGCATGGCGCTGCTGGTCATCGACCGTGCCATCCAGCTGTTCGGTGCCGAAGGTCTGCAGCATCCGTTCCTGCCGCATGCCTGGGCCGGCGCGCGGTGTCTGCGTTTGGTCGATGGTCCGGACGAAGTACACATCACCTCCCTGGCGCGTGGGCTGCTGAAGTAATTCGATGGGCGACTCCCGCGTTTCTCTGCAACTCCCGGATGCGGCACTGGCCGAATACCTGGAATCCCACATTCCCGGTTTCCGGGGTCCGCTGCAGTCGACCAAATTCAATGGCGGCCAGAGCAACCCCACCTATCTGCTGGAAGCCGCCAGCGGGCGCTATGTGCTTCGGCGCAAACCGCCGGGAACGCTGCTCGGTTCGGCGCATGCGGTGGACCGGGAGTTCCGCGTTCTCGACGCGCTTTACGGCTCCGGCGTCGCGGTCGCGCAACCCCTGCACCTGTGCACCGATGACACGGTCATTGGCTCGATTTTCTATGTCATGTCCTACATCGACGGTCGGGTGTTCTGGGATCCGTCCCTGCCGGAACTGCAGCCGGAACAGCGAAGTGCGCTTTATCAGGTTCTATTGCAAACACTGGCGGCCATCCACGCCGTGGATGTCGACAAAGCCGGTCTGGCTGATTACGGCAAACCGGGCAATTATTTCGCACGCCAGCTGGCCCGCTGGAGCCGGCAATACCGAGATTCGGAAACCCAGGCCATACCGGCCATGGAAGCGCTGATTACGCAGCTCCCCCCGCGCTGTCCGGATGACGATGGCAGCATTGCCCTGGTGCACGGGGATTTCCGCATCGACAATCTCATGTTCACGCCGGACGGCAGCGAGGTGCTGGCTGTGGTCGACTGGGAGCTGTCCACGCTCGGCCACCCGCTCGCCGATCTGGGTTATCTGTGCATGGCGCTGCGTCTGCCGCGCAATCCGGCCCTGCCGGGTCTGGCCGGCATGGACCGCGAAGCACTCGGCATTCCCGACGAGCCGGCGCTGCTGGTCCGTTATGCCGAGTTGACCGGGCGCAGCATTCCCGCCGACTGGCCGTTCGTTCTGGCCTTCAGCTTTTTTCGCCTCGCCGCCATCGCCCAAGGCGTGGCCAAACGCGCACAGCTGGGCAATGCCTCGAGCGAACAGGCCCAGCAAGCCGGTCGTATGGTGCAGATGCTTGCGGAATTGGGGCTGCGGGAACTGCAGGATAACTCCAGCATATAAGGAAGGACATTGACTCCATAATGGCAGGCCCATTATCGAACTCACCCTTCATATGCCGATGCTTTGCATATGGACATTTCCGGTTAGGTCATCTATCCGAATTTATATCCGCTGTTCACCGATACCGGTAGCCTTCAGAGAAACGAATCCTTCGCCACCAATGGCGTGCACCCGAATGCTGCCGGATGCCGGATCTGGGGAACGGAGCTGCTGTCCTTCCTCCACCGACAACGACAACCCTGAAACGCCAAGCCGAATAGGTCTTTGGAAGCAATGTGACAAATTTACAGCACCGCCTTTCTGCCAACGTCATGCTCACCCCAACCGACATTGCGACCATCAGTAAGGCCCAACACGCGCGTTACAAGAATCGTCCAAGCTAGACGGTGGCGGGGACCGCATCGCGGTCAGATTTTACCTATCCTGCTGCGTTCCAGCCACCACAGCAGGCCACTGGCCACCAACCAGCCAATGAACCAGGGCCAGGGCGAGCCCGGTACCGGCATGCGTGATGCCATCGCCGCATCCTGAGCGGACGCAGAAAGTTTCAAGGTAGCGGCACGGGTCATACTCCGGCGCAGCGCTTCGCCTTCTTTCGGCGCGTGGACATAAAACGGCAATTGGTTTTCGCCGCTGTTCAGTGTGTACCACCCTGCGGCCTCTGGCCAGAATCCGGCGCAACTACGGTTTGTTCCTCGGGTTTCAACCATCAGCGGCTGCCATTCGCCCTCGGACTGAATGCTGGCATCCGGCTGCAACTGACAGAACACCATGCGTTCATGCGGCCAGGCCAAATTACCCTGTCGCACCGGTGGCGCTTCCGGCTGCGGACGCGCCAACACTGAAATCAGATTGCTCCAGATTCTGCTGTGCGCATCGCCATATCCGGCCAGAGCCAGCCGGAAGCTGTCCGACAGGAGAAGCACACCAACACGGCCGTCACCGTGTGCACGCCAGACTGCCAATGGCTCACCTTGCTGGCCGGACAGTGCAATCCGGGCATCGGTCCCGCTGACGCGCACCGGTTGGCGACTCAATGTCGGCCATTCGCCAGTTCTGACATCCGGAGTCAATTGCACACTTTGCGTCAACGTTGCTGTCTCGATGCGAAGGCCCATCTGCTGGAAATCTGCCATGGTCTGCAAAGACAACGGCCCGGATACACGCAATAACAAACCAAGACCATTACCGACCGCCTCACGGATCATTCGTCGTTGACCGGCATCAAAACCCTGCCATGCGCGTTCATCGACAATCAGCATGTCCTGTTCGGCCAACGTGGTCGGTGTGATTCCGGCACTAACGGTGCGTACGGCCATACCCGGCCCGAGATCGATGTGGCTTTGCAGCTGCAGACCGGCATCCAATGCCCAGCGCCGGAGCGCTTTCAGGTCGGGGCCGGGGCCACCGGAGCGGCTGAGCAGTTTCAATGCCGGCGGTTGACTGACGGCAACCGGCACCGTGAAGCTCTCCCTGACCTTTCCGGCGGAATCCAAAACCCGCAATTGATAATTCACCCGGCCAGCCGCACGCGCGATGTCGGACAGCGCAGCATCTCCGGATACGTTGATGGTGACAGCATCGACCAAGGCCCCGGAAGGATCGCGCAATTCAACGCGCGCGCCGGCAATGCCGGAGACACGCACACTCAGTTGCCAGCGATTGCCGATCACGATAGGTTCCTGCATCCAGAAATCGACCAGACCGACTGGCGCTGCGCCAGACAGAAACTGGATACTGCGGCCCGCTACTGCATCCCGGTCGCGGGCAGTGAGGCCATCTCCGACAATCAATAAACGCCCGATATCCGGCGATTGCCGCAACAGCGTAGCCAGATCCGGAACGCGGGGCATATCTCGTCTTGTCGGCGCCTCCGGCAAAGCCACGCGCTGGCCATCAGGAAGATTACCGACGGTATCAGAATCAGCGCTCATCACCACACGCTCGCTCGCAGGCACCTGCCGTGACGGCGGTAACAATGTGAAATAAAGCATCAGCGCAGAAAGCGCGCTCAACACGGTCAATGCCATACCACGCCAAGGACGAGACGCATGGCGGCGTGCCGAAAGCTGGATCAGAACCGCGCTGATCAGCACAGCCGTCATGAGCAGAGCCGCAAGCAGTGTTGGTGACATCATGGCTGTCGCTCTCTTTGCAATTCACGCTGATAGGGGCTCTCAACCGGTTGCGGACGCCGTGCCTTCGGCATGGCCGGCGGCTTGGCCAACACCGGCCAAAGCAGCGCTTTGACGGCCTCGCGGCAACTGCGGCAATCCGGTCGGCTCTCCATTTCGGCCAACGCCACTTTCAGACCCAGAGCATCAGGGAGACGATCGCCATGATCGGCCATCCAGCGTTTCAGATCGGCCGTCTCCAGCCGATCCGCGGCATCCAGGCTTTGCCAGAACACCAGCAAGGGAGCGTCCTCGCGCTCTGCAGCACGCAGCATGTCTTCGGGCGCCTTGAAGCCGCTGCGGTCGCCGCTGAGTCGACGGCTTTCATCAATCGGCGGCAATTCGGGACCAACACGTGCCAAATAAATCCGCTCGGCCTGTTGAACCTTCTTGATGAAGGCCAATGCCCGGTATTCAAAAGGCAGTGCCTTGGCCGGCTCAGCCTGGCGCAGGTGCAATTCGGCTTGCCACATTTCGTTCAATGCCGAACGCAGCAGCGATTTGGTTTCGGCATCGAGCAAGGTAGCGGCTTCCGGGATGTCATGCGTGTGACCGAACTGCTCGAGGATGCTCTGATCGGAAACCGTTGCGGATTTTTCAGGTGCTTTGCCGCCGCCATGGTCGTGGTCGTGGCCATCATCCGCGCTGTGCTGGCCATCTTCCGGTAGCGGTTCCGGGGTTTCGGTTTCTTCGCCGAGGAACTGTCCGTAGCGCAGCCTGAGGATGCGTTGATCGACACCGATGGTATCGGAACGGATTCCGAATTGCTCCTGGCTGGCTTTCTTCTTTTCCGCCAGCAACTTTTCGGTGTCGATGATGATTTGGCGCTGGCTGCGGAAATAAGCCGGCATTACCTTCTTCAACATGCCCTCGACGCCACTGGCTTCATAGGCATCTTCCGCCGACCAGCGCAGGATATAGGCAGCACTGATGGCACTGTTAGCCTGCGGCCTGCGCCGGTCAGCAACGCGGAACTGCACGATCAGGTCATCACCGATCTGCATACCGAGGGCGGCCAAATCGAGCGTTGCGGCATAACGCCGTCGTGTCGCCGTGCCCTGGCCGTTCAACGGGCGTTCGCTACTTTTGAATTGGATGTTCTCACCACTGCCCTGTGCGAGTTGTATTTCCATGACCGCGTCAGCCAAGCCGTAGTCATCTTCCGCTTCCAGCTGCAGCGACCAGGTACGCTGTCCAGGTACCACTAGGCTCAGGCTTCGGTCAGGCAGACTAACCCGCCACTGCGGCACCCGATCGGGAATGGCATCCAGCCGCTGCCAAGGTTTGGTCTGGGCCTGGCCGTCGATGATAATCCGATACACATCCGAGGACGCCATGACGGTATCCGCTGTCCAGATATCGCCTTCGCGGCGAAGGGGCAATCTGCGGCCGCTGAAAAACTGCAACTGCACCTGCTCGGGTTGCGGCGCGAAACGCAATTGCCAGGCGATCCGGCTGCCCTCCGGAAACTTCGCCGGCAGCCCGGTTTCGTTACGCAGCGGAAGTCCCGTATACGTCGGCGGGGTTATCCGAAGGTGCGCATCAAGCAGTTTTACCGGAGCACGCACAACCGAACTCGGCGGGTTCTTTGTGACCCGGGTTCCTGCGTCCTGTGACGCAGGCCAGAATTGCGTAGCAGCCAGAGCCAAGGACAGCAACAGCAGTCCGGAAATCCATGCCACTGGATACGGCCTGCGCAGATCCTGCTCCGGCAAACCCGCGAGCCGTTGTTGCACCCGCTGACGCTGCAAGGCCACCAGATACGGTTCGTCTCCCGGATTGCTGAATAGTAGATCGGTACTGTTTTCCATGACAGCCAGTGCATCCAGACGCTTGACTAGCCAACCCTTGTCCATCTGCCGGAGTCGGCGCTGAACTATGAACCCCGACAGTAATATCGCCAACGCCAGCAACGTACCGGCGGCAGCGCTTCCGAAGCTACGCCAAAGGATGACGCCTGTCGCCGCCAAGAGTGGAAGGCCGGCGGCAAGGACGATGCCGGCCTCACGTTGCCGGGCCTGCCTGAGCCAGCGCATTGGACGCACCAAGACCGTCATGCCGGCAGACTCCGACTTGGTCGGGTAGCCAGAACTCTCTCGGCTAAAAACAGCAAAGCAACGGCAATCATCAGCCACGGTTGCAGCGGCTGCGGTTCGGGTACGCCAGGCACGGCACCGGTACGTGGCTGTTGCATTGATGCCAGCGCGGCATCCGGCTGGGGCGTTGGAATCAGCAATGCCTGTAAACGCTGCGGAAAAGCGGCATCAAGCAGGCTTGGGGTTTGCGTTCCATTCAAGGGTTGTCGCCATTGAAGCACGCGTCCTTTGCCAAAAACCTGCTGCACAAGCAGGATATTGCCGTCCTCCGTGCGCCAAAGCACGTCTGACTCTCCGGTATCAATCACCGCATCCGACCCGAGCATGAGCGTACCGCCAGCCTGAACCCACCGGCGCGCTGTTTCCGGAATTTGACCGGAGGGCAGATAGACCCATATGCGTGCCGATGCCGGTGGCGTGGCATCCGCGGCAACCAGCGGCACATCGCGTTGCTGCGCTTCCGGCAAATGCGCTTGCCACACCCGGTAGGCGGCACGGAAATACCGTGCGCGCTCGACGTTTACCGGACTGGGTGTCAGCACCAGGGCTGGAAGTTCAAGCACCGACAGCGTTGTTGGCGCGACCATCTGGCCTTTTACGATCTGCCAATTCACTGGACGCTGCAATCGCGGCCGTTCGGCATCCCAGCCGTGCAGACGTTCCGGTACCAGTACGGTTAGCTGGGAACCTGCAGGAAGCTTTGCATCCAGTTCGCGCAGTAGACTCGCCATCGGAACCGACAGAGGTGGCGCGGGACGGTCAGCCTTGGGAAATCCCGGAGCCAACCAATGCCGGCTGATTGATTCCTCCGTAGACAGCTCGGCATCGGGTGGCCAGATTACGCCCGGAACCGCCACCAACCAATGCACCGGAGCCGGCGTATGTTGACGCACCGGAATTGCCAGAAAAAGCACAAGCAAGGTCAGCAGAAGCAAGCGGATCAGCAACAACAGCCATTCCTGCACGATCGGCTGACGGCGGGGACGGAAGCGGGCCTGCAGCCAGCGCAAGGCGGCAAAATCAGTCCGCTGCTGTTGCAAGCGCCGGCTCAGATGAATCAATACCGGCAGCGCAAGTGCCAGCAATGCCAGAAATGCGTAGGGCTGCAGGAAATTCATGTGCTTTCCTGAAAGTGCGCTTTGCCCTGCGCGAACAGACGTTGCAAGGGCGAGTCCAGATCTTCATCGAGAACATAGGGCACATGACGGATGCCGGCCGAGGTCAGACGCAGATTCAATTGCTTGCAGGCAGCGGCAAACGCACGCAGATAGTCCTCGTGGGCGGCAGCGGCATCAGTCAACACCGCCGCACCGGACTCGACATCGATGAAACGCCGACCGTCCCGAAACGGAAAGTCGCGCTCCTCAACGGTCAGGATCTGGACATTCAGCACCTCACGCCGGGCCACGGCAAGCCGCTCAATCAGGACCAATGCACATTCGTCGAAGTCATCGCTGAGCAGCAGTACCAGATCATTGGCATGGATGCGCTCCCAGATCGGCCGGCAACCGGCTTCATCCGGCCAGCTTCCCTCGGCAGACAAACCGCTCAACACCTGCAGGCAACGATCCCGATGACGAGTGCCATTGCCGGCATTGATGACCTGCAGGCGGTCACCGCTAACGGCAATCAGACCGAAACGATCACCCTGACGGCAGGCCAGTTCGAACACGCAGGCAGCCTGAACTTTTGCCGCCTGCAAACGACTCCAGCCCGGCCGCGTGGCATCAGACTGCGCCATCGAGGCGCTTGCATCAAGCAGTACCCAGGCCGTCAACGGACTGTCGCGCTCGGATTCCCGCACGAAAAATTTATCGGAGCGTGCATACAGCTTCCAGTCGATCTGGCGCGGCTCATCGCCGGGTTCATAGGCGCGATATTGGGCGAACTCCATGCCGGCGCCACGCGAACGGCTGTGATGCTGGCCGATTCCGAGTGCGCCGGACACCCGCCGTGACACCAGACGCAAGCCTTTCAGGCGCGCCCGGACATCGGCGGGAATCAAATCGGGTCCGGCCATGGCGATGCGACTCAGTACGGGTAAGGCACCGCAGCCAACAGCAGGGCGACCACATCGTCGGCGCTTTTCTGTTCGGCTTCGGCCATGAAGGTCAACAGCAGGCGATGGCGCAGCACCGGCGGCGCCAATGCACGCACATCGTCTTCGGTGACGGCGAAGCGGCCGTGAATCAGCGCACGCGCCTTGGCACTGAGTACCAGTGCCTGTCCGGCACGCGGACCGGCACCCCATTTGACCCATTGCCCGATGCCCGGCGTTTGGGATTGCGGGCGGCTGGCGCGGACCAGACGATTGATCCAGGCCAGCATATCGGCGCTGATATGGACCTCGCGTACCAGTTTTTGCAATTCGAGCACAGCCTCGCCGGCCATCACGGTCGGAACCCGCGAAGAACCGCTGCCCGTGGTCTGTATTAGGATGTCACGTTCTTCGTTTTCACTCGGATAATCGACACGGATATGCAGCAGGAAACGGTCGAGCTGGGCTTCCGGTAGCGGATAGGTACCGGCCTGCTCGAGCGGGTTCTGCGTCGCCAGCACGAAGAACGGTTCCGGCAGTGCATGCGTCACACCGGCATAGCTGACGGTATGTTCCTGCATGGCCTCCAGCAGGGCGGCCTGGGTTTTCGGCGGGGTGCGGTTGAGTTCATCCGCAAGCAGCAAGTGGGTGAATACCGGACCGGGCTGGAATTTGAAATGACGCTTACCGGTACCGTGATCTTCTTCCAGGATTTCAGTACCAAGGATATCGCTCGGCATCAGATCCGGGGTGAACTGGATGCGGCGGAACGACAGCGCCAGTGCCTGTCCAAGCGAACGTACCAGCAGGGTCTTGCCCAGTCCCGGAACGCCTTCAAGCAGACAGTGGCCGCCGGCCAGCAGACCGATCAGCAACTGCTCGACCACCGCATCCTGGCCGACAATGGCCTTGGCAATCGCAGCGCGCAACTCGCCGAGCTGGTTGAGGGTGGCTTGGATATCGGCTTCAGTACGGGTCATGGCAGGCGTTTCCGGTTGGGGTTTTATGTCATCAGGCGTTGAGAGCATACATCACGATGTTGACCGCGAACTTGGTGTTGTCTTCGGCCAAAAATCGCTTGTTGCGCCAGTCGTAATCCCACTCACAGCCGTAGTCCTTGTTGCTGTAGAGCAGGCCGAGGCGGCCGTCGAATGCGATGCCTTTAAGGTAATCGTGCACGATGTCGTCGCCCCAGCCGTTCAATTCGAAACTGGTGGTCGGCGGCTCGCTGAAACGGAAAAAACTGGAGTACAGCGGATGGGTGTTTGGAATCTTGCGCAGAGCCTTAGGGCCGAAGATGGAAGTCATCTGCGCTTCAAAGGATTTTGCGAACAGGCCGTCGATATCATGGTTGCAGTCATCCACGAAAACAAAGCCCCCGCTGCGCAGATAGGCTTCGAAATTACGGCGCTCGGCCGGACTGAACTGGACTAGTTTGTGGCCGGCCAGATAACAGAAGGGTGCCAGCCGCATTTTCGGATCCGATAGGGCGATGACATGTTCTTTCGGGTCGATCCGCAGGCTGGTGTAATCGATCAGCGCAGTGATGACGTTGGACGGCATGCGTGCGTCCACGTCCCAGTCTCCGGACTCGTACATCAGCCGGGTGAATCGGAAATCATATTCAGGACCTGCGGCGGCCATGCGCGGCAGTGCGGCCATGGCCGCACCGCCGAACATCAAACGCAGGAAGTCGGCACGGTCCATGCCGGCTCCCGGGGCATCACACGGCGTCCGACAACGACGTGAAGGTGAAGTCGCGGATCTTCATCGGCGGAATCATCATCACGAACGGTGATTCGTCGTCGCCCAGACGGATCGGCTTGCCGAGCTCTTCGATGTTGTTGAGCATGATCACCGGCGACTCATTGAAACGGAAGTTCTTGATCGGGTATTTGATTTCGCCGTTCTCGATGTAGAAGGTGCCGTCGCGGGTCAGGCCGGTCAACAGCACGGTCTGCGGATCGACCATGCGGATGTACCAGGTGCGGGTGACCAGAATGCCTTTCGCGGTGCCCTTGACCAGATCCATGGTGGACTTGGTGCCGCCGGCCATGATCAGGTTGCCGGGCGAGCCCTTGGCTTGCTTGCCCTTGAGCTTGGCCCAGTAACGGGAATACTCGAGATAGGACACCTTGCCCTTGTCGATGATAGTCATCTTCTCGCGCGGCAGACCCTCGCCGTCCCAGGGCATGACCGGCACATCCGGATTCCAGGGATCGGTATGCAGGCTGACGCGCGGATCGAACACCTGCTCGCCGAGCTTGTTGCCGCCGCCCTTCTTGGTCAGGAAGCTGCGGCCTTCATCGGACTGGCGGGCATCGAAGCCGTTTATCATGAAGGAAATCAAGCCGGCCGAAGCCGCTGGTTCCAGAATGACGGTGTACTTGCCCGGCTCCAGTGCTTTCGCGCCGCGCGAGCCCTTGGCTTTCTGGATGGCCGTCTGGATTTCGCGCGAGGCCTTGAAGTCGTCGAGGCTGCCGGCATTGCGGGCGACCCAGCCGGAGCCGGTGCCGTCCTCGGTGCGCACGGTGCAGGTGTAATCCAGACCGGTCGACTGCTGGTAGGCAAAATTGCCATTGCTGTTGGCCGACGCAAAGAAACCGACGCTGTCGGACAGGAAGCCGGCGGCGATCAGGCCGTCGTTCTTGCAGGGATTGATCGAATCGGCAGCGACCTGCGCGCGGTATTCCGGGGTAATGGCGGCGATGCCGGCGTTGTAGGTCGGCGTCGGCTTATAGCTCTGTTTAGCGATGGCCGGAACGAACTCCTCGTTCTCGGGCGCCAGGCGCGCCAGTTCCTCGGCACGGCGGACCACGCGCGCCAGTGATTCGTCATCGAACTCGTTGATGGTAGCGACGCCGACACGCTTGCCGAAGGCGACCTGCACCGCCAGTTCGGCATTGGTGACGATGCCGCTGGTGGACACGTTGTTCAGCGCGAAGCGGATGTTGCCGTTGATGCCGCCGCCGAGGGTGGCGGTGCATTCGTCGGCCTTGCTCAGCGCGATGACCTTGTCGAGGATCGCTTTGGCCTGTTGTTCCGTATACATGCTCATGGATGCTTGCTCCTGTAGTGAGGTCGGTTAGCCCAGGGACCGGGCCGTGCTGATGACGTTGATGCCGTCGAAGCGCGCGGTACTGGAACCGTGCGAGACCGCGGAAACCTGGCCGGGCTGGCCCTTGCCGTCAAAGAACGAACCACCGAAACGGTAGTCGCGCTCGTCGCAGATGGCCGAGCAGGCGCTCCAGAATTCCGGGGTGCGGATCTGGTAGGCGACGTCTTCGACCATGCCCTTGATTTTGCCGTTCTCGATTTCATAGAACAGCTGGCCGCCGAACTGGGCGTTGTAGCGCTGCTGATCAATCGAGAACGAACCGTCGCCGATGATGTAGATGCCCTTCTCGACATTTTTGATCATGTCGGCCACCGACAGCGGTGATTTACCCGGTTCAAGCGACACGTTGGCCATGCGCTGGAACTGCACACTCGACCAGGAATCGGCGTAACAGCAGCCATGCGATTCGGTTTCACCGATGATATGGGCCTGATCGCGGATGGCCTGGTAATTAACCAGCGTACCGTCCTTGACCAGATCCCAGCGCTTGGCCTTGACCCCTTCATCGTCAAAACCAACGGCACCGAGGGTATTCGGCTGGACTTTATCGGCAAACAGAGTGACTCGGTCGCTGCCGTACTTGAACTTGTCTTTCAATTTATCGATGGTAGCGAAGCTGGTGCCGGCATAGTTGGCTTCATAACCGAGAACGCGGTCGAGTTCGAGCGGATGCCCGACGTTTTCATGGATGGTCAACCACAGATGGGAGGGATCCAATACCAGATCATACTTACCAGGCTTGACCGAAGGCGCTTTCAGTTTCAGTTGCGCCTGCTTGGCAGCAGCAACGGCATCTTGCTTCATGTCAAAGCGGTCATTGTAGGCGATCAGACCGTTCGGCAAGGCGACGTGGCGGTCACCGTCGAGGTATTCATAACCCATACCCATCGGCGAAGACAGGCTGTCGCGGCTGCGGAACTTTCCGGTAGCCTTGTCGATGGCGGTGACCGTGAAGGTCGGCCAGATCCGGTGCACGTCCTGATCGATGTAGGAACCGTCGGTGGAGGCGAAATATTTCTGTTCGTTGACCAGAAACAGCATCGAGTTCACGAAATTGGCGCCGGCGGCCATGGCCGCGCTGTTGGCGGAAAGCAGAAGATCAACTTTTTCCTTGACCGGCACTTCCATCGCATTTTTCTTAATCGGCGTGGCCCAGGACACCTCGCCGACGCCCTTGACCGGCGCCAACTGCACCGGCTTGGTCTGTGACTTGGCATTGGCTTTGGCGATGGCGACCGCCTGCTGGGCGGCTTTAGCGATAGCGGCATTGCTGAGGTCGCTGGTAGCCGCGAAGCCCCATGTGCCATTGGCGATGACGCGCACCCCGGCACCGATGGACTCGGTGTTGACCACGTTCTGCACCTTGTCTTCGCGGGTAATCACGAATTGGCGCATATAGCGGCCGATGCGGACGTCACAGTAGCTGGCACCAGCAGCCGTTGCGGCGTTCAGGGCGATATCGGCCAGCACTTTCTTGCGGGCCGGATCCATTTTGGTCAGCAATGCCTCGGCCGCCACGGCATTGCCGAAGCCGGGAATCATGAAGCCGCTCAGGCCAATGCCCGATGCCGCCAAGAAATGTCGTCTATCCATCGCAGAACTCCTGGGTTATAGAGGGGGTCGCGCCGCCGGACGGCGGCGTGCGAATCTCCATCATACTGAAGGCCGCACGGCATTGGCATAGCCCATTAGTCATGGCAACAGGGCTCATCCAAGCGAGCGAGCGGTGTTGATGATATTGATGCCGTCGAAACGGGCGGTGGCTGCGCCGTGGGAGACCGCCGACACTTGGGATGGCTGGCCTTTACCATCGAAGAAGGAACCGCCATGACGGAAATCGCTTTCATCGCAGATGGCGGTGCAGGCGTTCCAAAACTCCGGGGTCCGAATCTGATAAGCCACATCTTCAATCATGCCGGTGATTTTACCGTTCTCGATCTCGTAGAACAGCTGGCCGCCGAACTGGGCGTTGTAACGCTGCTGGTCGATCGAGAATGAGCCGCGGCCGAGGATGTAGATACCCTTTTCAACGTTCTTGATCATGTCCGCGGGTTTCAGGGGCTTTTTACCGGAAGCCAGCGAGACATTGGCCATACGCTGGAATTGTACGTCCGACCAACTCTGCGCATAGCAACAACCCTGTGATTCGGCCTCGCCGATGATATGCGCCTGGTCACGGATGGCTTGGTAATTGACCAGAATGCCATCCTTGACCAGATCCCAGCGCTTGGTGCGGACGCCTTCATCGTCATAGCCGACGGCGCCGAGCGTCCCCGGTACGATCTTGTCAGCGAACAGGGTGACGATGTCACTCCCGTAACGGAAACCCTGCTCACGCTTGTCGAGCGTAGCGAAACTAGTACCAGCAAAGTTGGCCTCGTAGCCGAGCACGCGATCGAGCTCCAGCGGGTGACCGACATTCTCATGAATGGTCAGGAACAGATTGCTCGGATCAAGCACCAGGTCGTACTTGCCCGGTTTGACCGAGGGCGCCTTGAGTTTCTGCACGGCATGCCGTGCCGCCTGCTCGGCATCCTCGCGCATGTCATAGCGGTCTTTGTAAGCAGTCAGGCCGTTTGGCAGAGCGATACTGCGACCGCCCTCGAGGTATTCGTAGCCCATGCCCATCGGCGATGACAGCGCGTTGCGGCTGCGGAACTTGCCACTGGCCTTGTCGATAGCAGTGACATTGAAATTTGGCCAGATCCGGTGTACGTCCTGATCAATGTAGGAGCCATCAGTGGAGGCGAAATATTTCTGTTCGTTGACGATGAACAGTTGGGAATTGATGAAATTAGCGCCGGCGGCCATCGCGGCGGCGTTCACGCCGAGCAGCAACTCAACCTTGTCCTTGACCGGCACGGCCATGGCATTGCGGCCGATCGGCGTGGCCCAGGACACCTGCCCGACACCCTTGACCGGTGCCAGACGCACAGGCTCGGTCTGTGCCACGCTATTGGCCCGTGCAATAGCAACCGCCTGTCGGGCGGCGCGGGCGATGCCGTCATTGCTCAGATCACTACTGGCGGCAAAACCCCAGGTGCCATTGACGATGACGCGGATGCCGGCACCGGTGGATTCGCTGTTGAGGACATTCTGAACGCGTTTTTCCCGGGTGGTGATGGACTGCCGCAGATAGCGGCCGATGCGGACGTCGCAGTAACTGGCGCCAGCGCCGGTGGCAGCGCCAAGGGCGATATCAGCCAGCACTTTCTTGCGGGCCGGATCCATCGTTTCCAGAAGGGCCTCAGCAGCCACTGCCCGGCCGAATCCGGGAATCATCAGACCGCCGAGCGATGCGCCCGAAGCCGCCAGGAAATCACGTCTGTCCATCAAAGCTTCTCCATCCCGCGAAATGCGTCAACCAACTCTCATCATAACTGAAATCGGGGTCCGGACAGGGCGTTACAGGCTAAGGTCGTTGAATATTTCAGAAAGATGAATTCAATCAACGCAGCCTCAACGAAGTCATCATCATGTTGACCGTAGTCCTTTCCCAGATCCAGAGTCTCTGAATTCAAAAACGTAGCTCTGACGATAACATCAGCGCAAGGCCTTCGTTGTAGATATCACCCTCATACACAGTGCGACGCCAGGTCGCTTCGAGTCCGAGCGTAGTCATCGGGCTCGGATCCCAGAAAAGGTTGGCAAATGTTGTCTCGTTGGAGCGCACTTCCGGCTGCACGCCATCCTTGGACCATGCACGATCTCGACCGTAGCCGAAGTGCGTATGCAGAGTCGGACGCCACCACCAAGCAATCTCGGCCCATCCGCCCTGGCTGCGCACAGCCGCCCGATCTGTAGTCACGGTCTGGAAGATGCCGCCAAGATAGGGTGCGAATGCGCGCCCGCGGTAGAGCTCGCCCTGCAATCCCAGTCTTTGACCGATACGCACCGCGCCCTCGATTGCGATTCCTGAGAGATTCGTGTCGTAGGCGGGGAAGGCGTTGGACAGCGAGAAGCTGCGGAACGATCCGTTGGCACCAGATAGACCTACTTCCCACTGCGGATAGGGCACGAGAGACGCTTCGGAATCCGCCGTGCCGCGGGAAAAAGAGATACGCGCCTCGTAGTTCGGCTGGCCGGTGTTCTCGGTAGAGGCAAGCGACGGTGGCTGGATGTTGGAGGGCTGCGCATCTGCAAGCGCCCCCTGGAACGTCCACTTTCCAGTGTCTGTGTTGATAAAGCGCTCAGCACGCAACTGTGGCTTCATCGAATTACCCGGATTGCCGGACCCAGCCATGCCCGACATGCTGTCGACCATCCGCGGGATTTTTGGACTGAAGACGTCAGGTTGCAGACCCGCGGCAAAACGCCAGCGATCGTTAACCGCCTCGACGTAGGCCACCCCCGGGTATACACCATACTTGCCCGATAGCAGATCGCCGTCGAACAGCTGCGCCTGAATCACACCCCCAAGCTGGAAGCCACCAAGCTCACGGCCGCGGATGGCGATAAGAAGCGTCGAGAGGCGTGCATCAATCTTGGTGGTACCTTCGCGCACCCCCGGCACCGAGGGTAGTACGAGGAACGGTGCGGCGTCGGGCAGCATACGCGCGCTGGTGGTGTTGACCGTAGTGCGTAGCGAACCACCGATGACGACACTGACGCCGTCATAGCGGGTGGTAACGAGCGGCGGCGGCATCGCCGCCGGCTCGGCCACAGCGATCGCGGCCTGGGCGGGCTCAACATTCATTGCAGCCTCTGCAGCGGCGATTGGAGCGGACACGGTGCTGCCGAGTCGCCGCTCGAGCTCATCGATCTGCGACTGCTGCTCGCGCAGTTGGTGCAATTGCGACTCGAGCAGGTTCTGCTGCGCCACTAGCTTGGCTTTGAGCACGGCGAGCTCTTCAGCAGAAGGCGCGGACGCGGGTGTCGTCGCCTGCGCCATGCCGCCCCCGAACACCAGCACCGTGCCGAGTAGCACGCCCCGCACGGCGACGCGCGATCTGCAGCTCATCAGGGCTTGGCCTCATAGACCGTGACCCCTTCCTTAAAGGTCCGCACCACCTGGATGTCTTTGATGGTGGCCGGGTCGACCTTCAGCGGGTTGGCCGACAGCACCACCATGTCGGCGAGTTTGCCGACCTCCAGCGTACCTTTACTCTTGTCCTCCTTAATCTGATACGCAGCTGAGCGTGTCACCGCACCGAGTGCGGCGTAAGGAGTCACGCGCTCGTCAGGGCCGATAACGCTGCCACTCGCCGTGCGGCGGTTCACCGCGGCGTCCACGAGAGCCAGCACGGAGGGCGAGGGCGTAACCGGCGCATCATGCGACAGCGTCCAGGGCAAACCCAACTTCTCGAGGGTGTTCGCGGCGGCCGCCTTGTTAGCACGCTCGGCGCCCCAGAGCCGCAATACGCCATCGCCCGCCGTCACGATACCGGCGGAGAGGAAGGTTGGAATTGCGCCCACCTCCTTCATGCGCTCGATCTGGTCAGGGCGCATGTAGGTGCCATGGATGAACACGGGCCGGTGATCGCGCATGCCGTGTTTCTCGATGGCCTTCTCGATGGCGCGTAGCGCCTGCTCGACGGCTGCGTCGCCGTTCATATGCATGTTGATCTGGATGTCGCTGGTCCAGAAGCGGTCGAACGCGGCCTGTAGCACCTCGTCGGGAATCTGTTGGAACCCAGAGTAGATGCCGGTCTTGCCCGGCGGGTTGTTGGTGTATGGCTGGGTGAACCAGGCTGTGTCAAGGCTGCCATCGAGCCAGTACTTCACACCACCCATGCGCACGCGGTTGATGTAGCTCTTGTTGAGGTCGGGGCGTTTGTCGAGTAGCTTCTGGGCGACACCCGCCTCGTCCGTCGCGTAGGCGCGCGACACGCCATAAGCGGCGTCGAGCACCTGATCGGTGATCGAGTCCTTGGCGCAGATATAGAGGTCGATGGGCAGTAGTTTCTTCTCGATCGCGTTAAGCACAAGATCGATGTCGTCGTTGCCAAGGCCGAGCCCACAATCCTGCGCCGTAGTTTGGCCATGCTTCGCCCACTCGGCAGCGCCGGCTTTCATCGCACGGTCGGCGAGCTCGCCGGTGAACGCAGGGCGCTGTGCGCGCACGGCATTGAGCGCCGTCTCTTCCATGGGGCCGAGCGGCTCGCGGCTGCCTTCCTTGCGGGTGAAGTTGCCGCCCTCGGGGTCCGGCGTATCCGCCGTGACGCCCGCGAGCTTCAGCAGCGCCGAGTTGGCGGAGCCGAGATGGCCGGATGAATCGACGATCATCACCGGACGGTTGGCGCTCACCTGATCGAGTTCGGCAGCGGTCGGCGTGCGGTTCTCGGCGAGACCTGCGGCCTTGTAGCCGAAGCCGACGATCCACGCGCCCTCGGGCACCGTCTCGGCGTGCTTCTTGAGACGCGTGAGTAGTTCTGCGAGTTTGGCGGATCCCACGAGGTCGGCGTCCATCAGGTTCTTGCCGAAGTAGACCATGTGGCCGTGGGTGTCGATGAAACCCGGCACCAGCGTCTTGCCAGCAAGGTCAACCTGCGTCGCGCCGGCGCCCGCGGCTTCATCCACCTCGGCACGTGTGCCGACGGCGAGGATCTTGCCCTCGCGCACCGCGAGCGCCTCGGCGTAAGCCGGCTCACGGCCCGCCATGGTGAGGATATCGCCGCCCGCATATACGGTAGTGATGGCCGCATTCGCCACTGCAACAGCGTCGGTTGATGCTGTGTCGGCATCCTTACGCGAACAGGCTACAGCCAGCAGTAAGGCCATAGTGGTGATCAGCACGATAGCGCGCCGTGAAATACTTGTCAGCGGCATTAATTCACGGACAGTCTGATTCTGGGTCATGAGCTTCTCCTTTTCTAGTTGAACAGCGTCAGTGTTCGGCGGCCGGGATGGCTGACCCCGGCCGATACTATTTGGGTTGTAAATCTGCAGGGACGACCAGATGATCGAGCATAAGCTGGTGCAGCGATGGATTAAGCATCGCTGTCGGCAAATAATTAAGCTTATATTTCAGAGGCAGGATTATGTTAATTAAATTGTTACTAGCGGTCATTTTTTCGCTGTTAGCGAAAAGCAGAAAATCGGCTATGAAATATCGTGTATCCATCACAACACTTTTGGGTAATATCAGTTATTAATAGGCCAAATTAATGATGTCACTTCCCCAAAGAGGTAGCGTGATATTCCGCATATTAGCGATTGGCTCAGGCAATTTCAACCCACTGCCGAGGGATCCTGCCATGCTATGGTTGCTGGAACGCTGCTAGTGGCAAGGACCGGGCGCATTGACGATGAAAAGGCATTCTCCATCCCGCGAAATGCGTCAACCAACTCTCATCATAACTGAAATCGGGGTCCGGACAGGGCGTTACAGGCTGCGGTTGTTGAGGATATCTGATATCGGGGAGTCCATCACGTGCGCTAACGCTCAGGGGTCTGGTCGGCCAGGCTTCCCTGGATGGCCTCGAGCTGGTCGAAGACGCGCTCGAACGCACACACCAGCTCAGGGTCAAAATGGGTGCCCGAGCGCGAACGGAAAAACGCTAGGGTGTCTTCAGCGGACCATGCGGTTTTGTACGGGCGCGCTGAACGCAGAGCATCATAAACATCGCAGATGGCGGCAATCCGCCCTGATAATGGAATTTCGTCACCCTTCAGCCCTTGCGGATAGCCGTTGCCATCCCAATGTTCGTGATGGCAAAGCGCAATTTCCGCTGTCAAGCGGGTCAATGGCGTTGCCGCACGATCATTCAGGATATG
>NZ_JBIKSE010000004.1:0-67769 GCF_044348765.1 Arenimonas sp. | reverse complement strand
TCCCATCCCGAACACGGAAGTGAAACGCAACCGCGCCGATGGTAGTGTGATTCTGTCATGCAAGAGTAGGTCATCGCCAGGGTCTTTACCCCAACCCCCGGTCCTCATGGATCGGGGGTTTTTATTGCGCCGACAGGTCTCTGGTGCGTGAGAAATCGCTTAATTTCGATGGCAAAAACCGTCGGCTATTGGTACAATACCGCGGCTTCGGTGCGGTTTTGCCCGAAATTCGTGCCCGGGAGTCGGCAAGGTGAGGAATACTACGGTGGCGGGACAGCAGCTCGCGCTCAGGACCATTGCCCTGCAGGCCGTCGTGATCGGTGTGTTGTCCGCGTTTTTCCTTGCTGTGGGCATGCGTCAGGCTGCTGCGGTGCTGTTAGGCGGAGTCGCGATCGTCGCTTCTTCCTGGGCAGCGGCGAGAGTCACGTTCACCGGTCGTGCCCAGTCAGCCGAGGGTGCGTTGCTCCGGTTGATCGCTGGCCTGTTGTTGAAGTGGTTTGTGGTAATCGCGGTTTTGTTGCTCGGAACCCTGTTGTTGGGATTGCTGCCACTGTACGTCCTTATCGGGCTCGCGGTCGGTCTGCTGGCCCAGTTCCTCGCAGCAATGAAACGTTAACCGAATTTGATTTGAGTTGAATGAAGCCATGGCGTCCGAACAAGCCCTTACCCCTACCAATTATATCCAGCACCACTTGAAGAATCTCACCGTGCCGGTGCAGGATGGCGGCTTCTGGACGTTGCACATCGACACCATGGTGACCTCGGTTCTGATGGGGCTGCTGGTGGTGTTCGCATTCTGGCTCGCCACACGCAAGGCGACTTCCGGCGTTCCAGGCAAATGGCAGGCCTTCGTGGAGATTTGTCTTGAGTTCGTTGACAAGCAGGCACGTGACACCTATCACGGCCCCAGCAAGCTCGTGACACCCGTCGCGATCACTCTGTTCTTCTGGATTCTGATGATGAACATGCTGAAGATGATTCCAGCCGATTTCATCGCCAAGCCCTTGGAGCTGGTCGGCGTACATTACTGGAAGCCGGTACCGACCGCCGATGTCAATGCCACTCTTGGCTTGTCAATCAGCGTGTTCTTCCTAATGATCTTTTTCGCGTTGCGCAGTAAGGGCCTGGGTGGGTTCACCCATGAATTTCTGACCGCGCCATTTGGCAAATGGATGCTGCCGTTCAATCTGATTCTCAACATCGTTGAGTGGGTCAGCAAGCCGATTTCGCTTGCTATGCGGTTGTTCGGCAACATGTTCGGCGGCGAGATTGTGTTCCTGCTCATTTGGGTGCTCGGCGGTGCCAGCGTGTTCGGTATGTTGGCCGGCGGGGTCTTCGGTCTGGGCTGGATGCTGTTCCATCTGCTCGTGATTCCGCTGCAAGCCTTCATTTTCATGATGCTGTCAATCGTATACCTCAGTCTGTCGGAAGACAGCCACTGATTTTCTGTTTCACTTTTCCTTTCAACCGTTCTTGATTTCAATCTGGAGATAACCATGGAAACCCTCGTTCAACTCGCCCAAGTCCAATCTAGCACCGCCCTGGCCATTGGCATCATGATCGGCCTGGCCGCGCTCGGTGCCGGTCTTGGCCTGGCTCTGATGGCCGGTAAATTCCTGGAATCAGCCGCCCGTCAGCCGGAACTGATTCCGGTGCTGCAGGTCCGCATGTTCATTACCGCCGGCCTGATCGATGCTGCGTTCATCATCACCGTCGCTATCGCCCTGCTGCTGGCCTTCACTAACCCGCTGGCTACAGCGTTCGTTCCCGCCGCCTGATGCCTGATCCGCGGACCGGTCAGCCGGTCCGCATCCGGACAATACGGGCGCCACGTGCCTAAACCCGAACTTTTCAGAGCGTATTGAAATGAATATCGGTCTTACCCTTATATCCCAGGCGCTGGCTTTCGCCGGTTTGATCTGGATCGTCGCGACCAAGATCTGGCCGCCGCTCCTGGCTGCCATCGAAGAGCGCCAGGCCAAGATTGCTGAAGGCCTGGCCGCCGCCGATCGCAGCAAGAAAGACCTGGCTTCGGCCGAAGAGAAGGTCAACGAGGTCCTTCGTGAAGCACGTGCCAAGGCGAATGAAATCATTGCTCAGGCTGAGGCCCGTCGTCTGCAAATTATCGACGCCGCTAAGGACGAAGCCGTTGCCGAGGCCCAGCGCGTGAAAGCCAGCGCCGATGCCGAAATTGAACAATCCGCCAACAAGGCCCGCGAGGAACTGCGCAAGCAGGTGTCCGTGCTGGCTCTGGCCGGTGCCGAAAAACTGATCCGCCGCGAAATCGACGGCAACGCCCATAAAGCGCTGCTTGATGAGCTGGCTTCGGAAATTTGAGCCAACCAATCATGAGTCAAGCCACCACGCTCGCCCGCCCTTACGCCCGCGCCATTTTCATGCTAGCGAAAGAAGTAGGTTCTCTGAAGGATGTCTCGGAAGCGCTTGCGTTTTCCGCGCAGGCCGTCTCGGTTCCCCATCTCGCCGATATGCTCGACGATCCCCGGGTTTCCGTAGCACAGCTACTGGACCTGATTAGTCATCCGGAAGCGCCAGAGTCCGTTCGCGGATTCTTCTCAGTGCTTTCCGAGAATGGACGGCTGCCGTTGCTGCCGGAAATCTACGCCTTGTTCGAAGCCCTGCGCGCCGAAAGCGAACATGTGGTCAGAGCCAACATCACGTCCGCTGAGCCCTTGTCCGCCGAGAGCCTGAAGTCGCTGACGGATGCGCTCAAAAAGCGATTCGGTGGTGATGTCGAGGTGCAGACTGCGGTCGATGCTTCGCTGATTGGCGGTGCGGTGATCGATGCCGGCGATGTGGTGATCGACGGTTCGGTGCGCAACAAGCTGGCTCGTCTCAACGCAAATCTTGCCAATTAATTTCAATTAACCGCTGGCTACGGCCAGAAACCTAGGAATTCCAATGAAGACGCTCAATCCGTCCGAAATCAGTGAACTGATCAAGAGTCGAATCGACAAAGTGAACCTGGCCTCCGAGGCCCGTAACGAAGGCACCGTGACCTCCGTTTCCGACGGCATCGTGCGCATCCATGGCTTGGCCGATGTGATGCAGGGTGAAATGATCGAGCTGCCGAACAATACCTTCGCGCTGGCCTTGAACCTGGAGCGTGACTCGGTCGGCGCCGTGGTCCTCGGCGATTACGAGCATCTTTTGGAAGGCAATGTGGCCAAAACCACCGGCCGCATTCTGGAAGTGCCGGTCGGTCCGGAACTGCTCGGTCGCGTGGTCAACGCGCTGGGTGAGCCGATTGATGGCAAAGGCCCGATTACCGCATCGCTGACCGCCCCGGTCGAGAAAGTGGCTCCAGGCGTGATCTGGCGTAAATCGGTGTCGCAGCCGGTGCAGACCGGTTATAAATCCGTCGACGCCATGATTCCGGTCGGCCGCGGCCAGCGCGAGCTGGTCATCGGCGATCGCCAGACCGGCAAGACCGCACTCGCTATCGACGCCATCATCAACCAGAAAGGCACCGGCGTGAAGTGCATTTACGTCGCCATCGGCCAGAAAGCCAGCTCGATCGCTAACGTCGTGCGCCGCCTGGAAGAAAACGGCGCGCTGGCCCACACCATCGTGGTCGCCGCCACCGCGTCCGAATCGGCCGCCATGCAGTACATCTCGGCCTATTCGGGCTGCACCATGGGCGAATACTTCCGCGACCGCGGCGAAGACGCCCTGATCGTGTACGACGATCTTTCCAAGCAGGCCGTGGCCTACCGCCAGATCTCCCTGCTGCTGCGCCGTCCGCCTGGCCGTGAAGCCTATCCGGGCGACGTGTTCTATCTCCACTCCCGTCTGCTCGAACGCGCTGCCCGCGTCAACGAAGAGTACGTCGAGAAGTTCACCAACGGCGCCGTTAAGGGCAAGACCGGCTCGCTGACCGCGCTGCCGATCATCGAAACCCAGGCCGGTGACGTTTCGGCGTTCGTGCCGACCAACGTGATTTCGATCACCGACGGCCAGATCTTCCTGGAAACCGATCTGTTCAACGCCGGTATCCGTCCTGCGGTAAACGCCGGTATCTCGGTGTCCCGCGTCGGCGGCGCCGCACAGACCACTATCATGAAGAAGCTGTCGGGCGGTATCCGTATTTCGCTCGCCCAGTACCGTGAGCTGGCGGCGTTCGCGCAGTTCGCTTCCGATCTTGACGAAGCCACCCGCAAGCAGCTTGAACGCGGTCAGCGCGTGACCGAACTGATGAAGCAGAAGCAGTATGCACCGATGTCGATCGCGCAAATGGCGCTGTCGATCTACGCCGCCAACGAAGGTTACCTCGATGACGTGGCGTTGCCGCAGATCCTGGCTTTCGAAGCCGGCCTGCACGCGCATATGGCCAACAGCTACGGTGAACTGGAAAAGAACATCG
Organism: Arenimonas sp.; assembly: GCF_044348765.1. Lineage (GTDB taxonomy): Bacteria > Pseudomonadota > Gammaproteobacteria > Xanthomonadales > Xanthomonadaceae > Arenimonas. The sequence goes on along the minus strand of NZ_JBIKSE010000004.1, from coordinate 63,388 downwards.
TCGCCACCGGCGCCTGGGACAAGGACATCGAAGCACAGTTCAAGCAGATGATTTCCGAATTCAAGGCCACCGGCAGCTGGTAATGCGACCGGGCGCCCTTGGGTGCCCGCAACCCCACAAGCGATAGCGAGAAAGACATGGCAGGCGGACGCGAAATCAAGACCAAAATCAAGAGCGTGCAAAACACCCGCAAGGTGACGCGTGCGCTCGAAATGGTCTCAGCCTCTAAAATCCGCAAGGCCCAGGACCGCATGAAGGCATCGCGCCCGTACGCGCGCATGATGCGTCAGATCGTCGGTCACGTGGCCAAAGCGAATACCGACTATGTGCACCCGTTCATGGTCGAGCGCAAAGACGTCAAACGCGTCGGCTACATCATCGTATCGACCGACCGCGGCCTTTGCGGCGGCCTGAACTCGCAGATGTTCCGCCGCATCCTGGCCGACATGCGCGTGTGGCAGGACAAGGGTGTCGAAATCGATCTGGTGTGCGTAGGCCAGAAAGCCGCCACCTTCTTCCGCCGTCTGAAAGTCAACATGCTGGCCTCGGTCACCCATCTGGGCGAACAGCCGCATGTCGAACAACTGATCGGCGTGATCAAGGTCATGCTCGACGGTTTCGAAGCCGGCAACATCGACCGCGTGTTCCTGTGCTACAACGACTTCATCAACACCATGGCACAGCGTCCGGTACAGGACCAGCTGCTGCCGCTGCCGGCTGATGAAGCGCTCGATTCCAAACACAGCTGGGATTACCTGTACGAGCCGGACGCCAAGACCGTGCTCAACCACGTGGTCACGCGTTACGTCGAGTCGCTGGTGTACCAGGCGGTGCTGGAAAATCTGGCTTCGGAACATGCCGCGCGCATGGTCGCCATGAAGTCGGCTTCCGACAATGCCAACAAGCTGATCGAAACCCTGCAATTGATTTACAACAAGGCGCGTCAAGCGGCGATTACCCAGGAAATTTCCGAAATCGTCGGCGGCGCCGCCGCTGTATAACGCGCCTGGCGCACCCATTCACGAATTACAGATTTGACTTTTTGAGGATACCGAAATGAGCCAAGGCAAGATTGTACAGATCATCGGCGCGGTGGTGGACGTCGAGTTCAACCGCAACGAAGTGCCCAAAGTGTATGACGCGCTGAAGGTCGAGAACACCGAAATCACCCTCGAAGTCCAGCAGCAGCTGGGCGACGGCATCGTGCGCTGCATCGCGCTCGGTTCCACCGACGGTCTGAAACGCAACCTGGTCGCGACCAACACCGGTCACGCGATTTCGGTTCCGGTCGGTACCGGCACCCTCGGCCGCATCATGGACGTGCTCGGCAATCCGATTGACGAAGCCGGTCCGGTCGATGCCAAGGCGCACTGGGAAATCCACCGCGCGGCCCCGTCGTATGAAGAGCAGAGCTCGACCAACGAACTGCTGGAAACCGGCATCAAGGTGATCGACCTGATGTGTCCGTTCGCCAAGGGCGGCAAGGTCGGTCTGTTCGGCGGCGCCGGCGTTGGCAAGACCGTGAACATGATGGAACTGATCAACAACATCGCCAAGCAGCATAGCGGCCTGTCGGTGTTCGCCGGCGTGGGCGAGCGTACCCGCGAAGGCAACGACTTCTACCACGAAATGAAGGACTCCAACGTCCTCGACAAAGTGGCGATGGTGTACGGCCAGATGAACGAGCCGCCGGGCAACCGTCTGCGCGTGGCGCTGACCGGCCTGACCATGGCAGAGTTCTTCCGTGATGACAAAGATCCGACCACCGGCAAAGGCCGTGACGTGCTCCTGTTCGTCGACAACATCTACCGCTACACCCTGGCCGGTACCGAAGTGTCGGCGCTGCTGGGCCGTATGCCGTCGGCCGTGGGTTACCAGCCGACCCTCGCCGAGGAAATGGGCGTTCTGCAGGAACGCATCACCTCGACCAAGACCGGTTCGATCACCTCGATCCAGGCCGTTTACGTGCCCGCGGACGACCTGACCGATCCGTCGCCGGCGACCACCTTCGCCCACCTCGACGCCACCGTCGTGCTGTCGCGCAACATCGCCTCGCTCGGTATCTATCCGGCCGTGGATCCGCTCGACTCGACCTCGCGCCAGCTGGACCCGAACGTGATCGGCAACGAACACTACGACACCGCCCGCCGCGTGCAGTCGACCCTGCAGAAGTACAAGGAACTGAAGGACATCATCGCCATTCTGGGTATGGATGAGCTTTCGGAAGAAGACAAGCAGGCCGTGTCGCGCGCCCGTAAAATCGAGCGTTTCTTCTCGCAGCCGTTCCACGTGGCCGAAGTGTTCACCGGCTCGCCGGGCAAATACGTCACCCTGAAAGAAACCATCCGTGGCTTCAAGATGATCTGTGACGGCGAATGCGACCATCTGCCGGAACAGGCCTTCTACATGGTCGGCGGCATCGATGAAGCCATCGAGAAAGCCAAGAAAATGAGCGCCGCCGCGTAATCCACCGGAGCAAGACATGACTACCATTCGATGCGACATCGTCAGTGCCGAGCAGGAGCTTTTCAGCGGTTCCGTGCAGATGGTGGTGGTGACCGGTGAAATGGGCGAGCTCGGCATCGCGCCGCAGCACGCGCCGCTGATCACCCGGATCAAGCCCGGTTACGTGCGCGTCATGCTGGAAGGCGGCACGCAGCAGGAGTTTTACGTTTCCGGCGGCATTCTGGAAGTGCAACCGCAACTGGTCTCGGTTCTTGCCGATACCGCGGTACGTGCCGCCGATCTGGATGAAGCCAAAGCCAAGCTGGCCAAGGAAGAAGCCGAGCGCGTGCTCGCCAACCGTTCCGAAGCCATGGAAATCGCCGAAGCCCAGACCAAACTGGCCGAGGCCATGGCGCAACTGCAGGCCCTCGAACGCCTGCGCAAGAATCTCAAGCACTGATTGGAATCAAACCGGCCTCAGCCGGTTTTTTCTAGGCCTAATTCCAGTATTCAGAACGCACCGGGTCGGGCATAATAAACGCCTGCGGGAGGCATTATGCAAAAGCCCTTACATGTCATCATTCTGGCCGCCGGCGAAGGCAAGCGCATGAAGTCGCGGCGCCCGAAGGTGCTGCAGCAGATTGCCGGACGTGCCATGCTCGGTCATGCAATTACCACCGCCCGCGGGCTTGCCGCTGAAGGCATCCATGTGGTTTACGGCCATAGCGGCGATCAGGTCCGGGCCGCGTTCGCCGCGGATGCCGATCTGCATTGGGCCGAACAGATGCAGCAGCTGGGTACTGGCCATGCCGTGTTGCAGGCCATGCCCGGCGTTCCGGATGGCGCCCAGGTGCTAGTGCTGTACGCCGATGTGCCACTGATTACCGAAACCACCCTGCGCCAGCTGCTGGCCGCCGCTGACGGCGGCACCGCGGTATTGACCGAAACCCTGGACGATCCCACCGGCTACGGCCGGGTGTTGACCGACAAGGATGGCCGGGTGCAGGCGATTGTCGAACAGAAGGATGCCGATGCTGCGCAGAAAGCGGTGCGGCAGATCAATACCGGCGTGGTCTGTGCCGATGCCGCCATGCTGCGACGCTGGCTGGCCGGGCTGGGCAATACCAACGCCCAGGGCGAATACTACCTGACCGATATTTTCGCGATGGCCGCGGGCGAAGGCAGGCCGGCACAAGCCGTGGGCTGCCTCAGTGCCGGTGAAGCTGACGGCGCCAATGATGCGCTGCAACTGGCGGTACTGGAACGTCGCTACCAGCGTCGGCAGGCTGAAGCCCTGATGCGCGAAGGCGTGCGTTTCGCTGACCCGTCCCGTGTCGATATCCGCGGTTCGGTCTGCGCCGGCATGGATGTCGAAGTCGATGTCGATGTTGTGTTCGAAGGCCGCGTGGTGCTGCATGACGGCGTGCGCATCGGGCCGTTCTGCCGATTGAAGGATGTCGAGCTCGGCGCCGGCAGCGTGGTGCACGCGCATTGCGATTTCGACGGCGTGCAAGCCGGTCCCGACTGCGTGCTCGGTCCGTTCACGCGTCTGCGCCCGGGCACCGAACTGGCCGAAGGCGTGCATCTGGGCAATTTTGTCGAAAGCAAAAAAACCCGGATCGGCAAGGGCTCGAAGGCTAACCATCTCACGTATCTCGGCGATGCCGAGATCGGCGCCAAGGTCAATGTCGGTGCCGGCACCATCACCTGCAATTACGATGGCGTGAATAAATCGCTGACTGAAATTGGCGACGGCGCCTTCATCGGCTCCAATTCCTCGCTGGTGGCACCGGTCACCATCGGTGCGGGCGCCACCATCGGCGCCGGTTCGGTGATCACCAAGGACGCGCCGGCCGATACCCTGACCGTGGCGCGCGCGAAACAACTCAGTTTGAATGGCTGGCAGCGACCGGCCAAGAAACCCAAATCACCCTAAGGAAGCCTTATGTGCGGCATTGTCGGAGCGGTAGCGGAACGGGATGTGGTGCATTTCCTGGTCGATGGACTCAAGCGCCTCGAGTACCGCGGCTATGATTCTGCCGGCATCGCGGTCATGTCCGACAGCATCAAGCGCGTGCGCCGCACCGGCCGTGTGGCCGAAATGGAAGCGGCGGCGCAGGCCGAAGCGCTGACCGGCCAGGTCGGCATCGGACACACGCGCTGGGCCACGCACGGAGGCGTCACCGAACTCAATGCGCATCCGCATATCAGCTCCGGCGAACTGGCGCTGGTGCATAATGGCATCATCGAGAACCATGAGCAGCAGCGCGAACGCCTGCGCGCGCTCGGCTATGTGTTCGAATCGCAGACCGATACTGAAGTCATCGGTCATCTGGTGCATCATTACTACGCCGAAAGTGGCAATCTGCTGACCGCCACCCGGCGTGCGGTCAAGGATCTGGAAGGCGCCTATGCCATCGCGGTCATCCACCGCAACGAACCCAAGCGCCTGATCGCCGCGCGCATGGGCTGCCCTTTGCTGGTCGGTCTGGGCGAGGGTGAAAACTTCATCGCCTCCGATGTCTCGGCGGTGCTGTCGGCCACCCGTGATGTCATCTTTCTGGAAGAGGGCGATGTGGCCGACGTGACCCTGGCCGGCGTGCAGGTTTATGACGCTGACGGCAACACGATTACCCGGCCCGTGCACCGCTCGGATGTGTCGCTGGCTTCGATGGAGCTGGGGCCGTACAGCCATTTCATGCAGAAGGAAATCCATGAGCAGCCGCGCGCGCTGGCTGATACCATCGAACCGATCATGGGCGAAGGCTTTTCGCCGTCGCTATTCGGCGAAGATGCCGCAACATTGTTGGCCGATGTCCACTCGGTACAGATTCTCGCCTGCGGTACCAGCTACTACGCCGGCTTGATCGCACGCTACTGGATGGAAGCGGTGGCCGGCATTCCCTGCAGCGTGGAAATCGCCAGTGAATACCGTTACCGCGACGCTTACGCCGATCCGAAACAGTTGATCGTGACCATCTCGCAGTCGGGCGAAACGCTCGACACCATGGAAGCCCTGAAATACGCCAAGAGTCTTGGACAGGACAAAACGCTATCCATCTGCAATGTGCAGGAAAGCGCGATTCCACGTGCCAGCCGCATGGTGTTCTACACCCGTGCCGGCGCCGAAATCGGCGTGGCTTCGACCAAAGCCTTCACCACGCAATTAATCGCCCTGTTCGCACTGGTCGGCACGCTAGCTAAACTGCAGGGTCGCCTGGATGCCACGCGTGAGAAGGCACTGCTCGATGATCTGCGCCTGCTGCCGGGTAGCGTGCAGGCCGCGCTCAACCTCGAACCGCAGATCATCGCCTGGTCTGGTCTGTTCGCGCCCAAGCAGCATGCCCTGTTCCTTGGCCGTGGCCTGCATTATCCGATCGCGCTGGAAGGCGCGCTCAAGCTCAAGGAAATCTCCTACATCCACGCCGAAGCCTATCCGGCCGGCGAGCTCAAGCACGGTCCGCTGGCGCTGGTCGATGCCGACATGCCGGTGGTGGTGATCGCCCCGAACGACAGCCTGCTGGAAAAAGTGAAATCCAACATCCAGGAAGTGCGCGCCCGCGGCGGCGAGATGTTCGTGTTCGCCGATGCCGACAGCCACTTCAGCGATTCCGATGGCGTGCATGTGATCCGTACCCCGCGCCATGTCGGATTGCTTAGCCCCGTGGTGCACTCGATTCCGGTGCAGCTGCTGGCTTACCACGCCGCCATCGCGCGAGGCACGGATGTCGACAAGCCGCGCAATCTGGCGAAATCCGTCACGGTTGAATAAGCAAGCGCTCTCCGGAATTTCCGGCTTCGCCCTGCTGCTGTGGGCAGTATTGCTTCTGCCCGGCGTCGCCTTGGCCACAGAAGCCCGGCTGATGAGCTACAACATCCGCTACGACACGCCGGCCGACGGCGTGAATGCCTGGCCGCAGCGCAAAGCGGCGGTTGCCGAATTGCTGCGTCAACACGCGCCGGATATCTTCGGCATACAGGAAGCGCTGCCGCATCAGATCAGTGAGCTCGCCGCCGCGTTGCCGGACTACGCATGGTTCGGCGTGGGCCGTGATGCCAGCGGCGACGGCGAAGGCGTGCCGGTGTTCTACCGCAAGGACCGTTTCACCATGCTGCAGAGCGCTACTTTCTGGCTGTCCGAAACGCCGGATCAGCCCTCGCGCGGTTGGGATGCCGCGCTGAATCGGATCTGCAGCTACGGGCAGTTCGAAGAAACATCGAGCCGGCAGCGGCTGTGGGTCATCAACTGCCATTTCGATCATGCTGGGCAAACGGCGCGCCTCGAGAGCGTCCGGCTGCTGCTGTCGCAGATCGAAAAAATCAATCCCGATGGTGGGCCGCTGGTGCTGATGGGCGATTTCAATGCCGAGCCGGAGTCCCCGCCGATGGTTTTGCTGAAGCAACACCTTTCCGATTCACGCGACAGTAGCCATAGCCCGCCGAGCGGGCCATCGGGAACCTTCAGCGGCTTTACCGTGGAGGGCGCCGTAACCCGCCGCATTGATTATTTGTTCACTGTCTCTCGGGGGCCGGTTGAGGTGCTTGAGCATGCAGTGCTGGACGACGCCAACGCGGGAAGTTATCCCTCGGATCATCTACCAGTTTCGGTGCGAATTTCGTATTGAGCCCCGTCATAGACCTGTCATATTTCCGTCATATAATTCCTTTTATTTGTAGGTTCCGCATATGGCACTACGTATCGGCATTAACGGCTTCGGTCGCATCGGACGCCTGGTGATGCGCATCGCCGCCGACAATCCCAATGTCCGGGTGGTCCGTGTCAACGATCCGGCTGGAGATGCCGAAACTTTGGCGCATCTGCTGAACTTCGACTCGGTGCACGGCCGCTGGCACCGCGAAGCGCAGGCAAGCGACGGTGCAATCATGCTGGACGGCCAGCGCATCGCGGTCAGCCATCACAAAGCCATCGCCGACACCGATTGGTCGGACTGCGATGTAGTGATCGAGGCTTCCGGCAAGATGAAAACCAAAGCCGTGCTGCAGGCCTATCTGGATCAGGGTGTGAAGCGCGTGGTGGTCACCGCACCGGTGAAAGAGGAGGGCGTGCTGAATGTAGTGATGGGCGTCAACGATGCCACCTACGATCCAGCCCGGCATCGCATCGTCACCGCCGCGTCCTGCACCACCAACTGTCTGGCGCCGGTGGTGAAGGTCATCCATGAAGCGCTCGGCATCAAGCATGGCTCGATTACTACCATCCATGATCTGACCAACACCCAATCCATTCTCGATACGCCGCACAAGGATCTGCGCCGCGCGCGCGCCAGCGGCCTGAATCTCATTCCGACCACCACTGGTTCGGCCACCGCCATCACCCACATCTTTCCCGAGCTGAAAGGCAAACTCAATGGCCATGCCGTGCGCGTGCCCTTGGCCAACGCCTCACTGACCGACTGCGTATTCGAAGTGGCGCGGCCCACCACCGCCGATGAAGTCAATGCGCTGCTGAAAGCCGCCGCGGAAGGCCCTCTGAAAGGCATTCTCGGTTATGAGCAGCGCCCGCTGGTGTCCAGCGATTACAAAACCGATCCGCGTTCGAGCATCATCGATGCGCTGTCGACCATGGTGGTGAATGGCACGCAGGTGAAGCTGTATGCCTGGTACGACAACGAATGGGGCTATGCCAACCGTACCTTCGAGCTGGCAATAAAAGTCGGCCAAATCGATCAAGCCAAAACCAATGGCTAGCAGGCCGCTTACTACGGAGCTAAAGCAGTACCTGACGGTCACTGGCAATTACTGGGCATTCACGCTGACCGACGGCGCCCTGCGCATGCTGGTGGTGCTGCATTTCCACGCGCTCGGCTACAGTCCGTTGCAGATTGCCCTGCTGTTCCTATTTTATGAAATCTTCGGCATCATCACCAATCTGCTCGGGGGCTGGCTGGGCGCGCGCTGGGGCTTGAACCGCACCATGAATGCCGGCCTGCTGCTGCAGGTACTGGCCTTGGCCATGCTGCTGGTGCCCAGCGCGATGCTGAGCGTGGTCTGGGTGATGGCAGCGCAGGCGCTCTCGGGTATCGCCAAAGACCTGAACAAGATGAGCGCGAAGAGCAGTCTGAAATTCCTGGTAGCCGATCATGTCCAGAACAGGCTTTATCAGTGGGTTGCCCTGCTGACCGGATCGAAAAACGCACTCAAAGGCGTCGGGTTTTTTCTGGGCGGGCTGTTGCTCAGTGTGCTTGGGTTCCAGGGCGCCGTCGGCGTTATGGCGGCAGTGCTGCTGCTGGTCTGGATTGCGAGTCTGTTCCTGCTGCGCGGCGATCTAGGCAAGGCCAAGGCCAAACCGAAATTTACCGAGCTGCTGTCGAAAAGTCGCGCCGTGAACATCCTCTCGGCCGCACGTCTTTTTTTATTCGGCGCCCGCGATGTCTGGTTCGTAGTCGCTTTACCGGTGTTTCTGGGCGCGCAGTTGGGTTGGGATCATTGGCAGGTCGGCGGATTTCTGGCGCTGTGGGTCATTGGCTACGGTATCGTGCAGGCGCTAGCGCCGGCAATTACCGGGCGCCGTCACGCCTCACACGCCCCGGACGGCCGGACCGCGCTTCACTGGGCGCTGCCCTTGGTGCTGGTGCCGGCCGGTATGGCCATGGCGCTGGTACAAGGCGTTTCTGCCGCCGGCGTGCTGATGATTGGCTTGGCCGTATTCGGTGTGCTGTTCGCAGTGAATTCCGCTCTGCACAGTTATCTCATTCTCAGTTATGCCCGCGAAGACGGCGTGTCGCTGGATGTCGGTTTCTACTATATGGCCAATGCCATGGGTCGATTACTCGGTACGGTATTGTCCGGCTGGATTTATCAGACCCAGGGGCTGGCTGCCTGTCTGTGGGTCTCTGCCGGTCTGCTGGCGCTGGCGGCGCTTATCGCGCGTGCACTTCCGAGGCATAATAAGGCTTCCGTTTAAGCGAGTGCCTGTCCATGCGTATCTGCGTCTATGCCGCGTCCAGCGCGCAAGTCCATCCCGAATTCCAGATCGCGGCATTCACTATGGGTGAACAGATCGCCTTGGCCGGGCACAGCCTGGTGTATGGCGGCGGCTCCACCGGCCTGATGGGCGCCGTGGCCGATGGCGCGCTGAAGCACGGCGGTAAAGTCATCGGCATTCTGCCGAAATTCATGGCCGATCTCGAGTGGGGCCACCCGGGACTGGCCCAACTACAGCTGGTGGAAGACATGCGTGAGCGTAAACACCGTCTGCTGACCGACTCCGATGCGGTCATCGCCTTGCCCGGCGGCTGCGGCACGCTCGAAGAATTATTCGAAGCCATCACCCTGAAGCGGCTCGGCATCTATTTCAACCCGATTGTCCTGCTCAATACCCGCAATTTCTATGCGCCCTTGCAGCTGTTCATGGATCAGGTCATTGTCGAAAAATTCATGAATCCGGAGCACATTGCGATGTGGTCGCTGGAAGAAACGCCGGCCGATGTGCTGCCGCGCATTCTGGCCACCCCGAAATGGCGCGAAGACGCCCGCGATTATGCGGTGGTGCGTTAGCCGTCTTAGTCGCTGCCGGCGCAGAACAGCGCGGCGATGGTTTCGAACGCTGCCTTGTCGGTGTCATCGAAGCGGTTCAGCACTGGGCTGTCCACGTCCAGCACGCCGATCAATACGCCATTCTGGATGAGCGGCACCACGATTTCTGATTGCGAGGCCGAATCACAGGCGATGTGGCCCGGGAAGACATGCACATCCGGCACCAGCAGGGTTTCGCGGGTCTGTGCCGCGCCGCCGCAGACGCCCTTGCCGAGCGCAATGCGCACGCAGGCCGGCAGGCCCTGGAATGGACCGACAATCAGTTCGTCTTGTTCGAGAAAATAAAAACCGAGCCAGTTCACTTCCGACAGGTTATTGAACAGCAGTGCACTCAGATTGGCGGCATTGGCCACGCGGTGACGCTCGCCGTGCAGCAGGGCTTGGCACTGGGCGATTAGTTGTTCGTATTGTTCGGCTTTATTGCCGGAAAGCGGGCTGGCGGTGAACATGGTGGTTTCCTTTTGCGGTATTTTAGGCGATATGCAGACCCTTGATGTGAACTTCCTATTGCCGGAAACCGGCATGTTCGTGACCGGTACCGATACCGGTATCGGCAAAACCCATGCCAGTGCCGCATTGTTGCGGGCCATGCGCCTTGCGGACCGGCGCGTGCAGGGCATGAAGCCGGTGGCCAGCGGTTGCGAGCGCATCGATGGCGACTGGCGCAACGAAGACGCCCTGATGCTGATCGACGCCGCCAGCAGCGATACCGATTACGCGTGGGTCAATCCGTATGCCTTACCGACCCCGACCGCACCGCAGCTGGCTGCGGCCGAGGAAGGCGTGGTCATCGCCTTGCCGGTGATTACTTCCGCTTACCGGCAGCTGGCCGCACAGGCCGATATGGTGCTGGTGGAAGGCGTCGGCGGCTGGCTGGCGCCGCTGAGCGATGATCTGGATCAATCCGATCTGGTGCATGCTTTGGATCTTCCGGTGCTCCTGGTGGTCGGCCTGCGCTTGGGATGCATCAATCATGCGCGCCTGAGCGAGCACAGCATCCGCGCCAGCGGCTGCCGTCTGCTCGGCTGGCTGGGCAATGCCGTGGAACCCGGTTTCGATGGCGATGGTCGCTATTTCGGAGCGCTGCAACGCAGCATGCGCTCGCCTTGCCTCGGGCGCCTGCCGTTCCAAAACGCATGACTTCCGACCCATGCACTGTGGCGGCGAATCCGCTTCAATAAGACAGGACGCATAAGCCGTATAATGGCGGTCTTGTGGCGGGGAATTCTGGAGAACATCATGCGCGTCATTCTGACCATTCTGTTGGCGTTGTTGCTGTCCGCCTGCGGCAAAGATGCCCCGCAAGGCGGCCCGCCCGGCGGCGGCATGCCGCCGACCATGGTCGAAACCTTCAAAGTCGAGACCCGGCCGCTGTCCGATCACATCGAGGCGGTGGGCAGTCTGCGCGCGCTGGAGTCGGTGACCGTGCGTCCGGAAGTGGCCGGCAAGCTGGTGCGCATCCAGGTCGCCGAAGGCCAGACCGTGGCTGCCGGCACGCTGTTGTTCGCACTCGATGGCGATATCGCGCGCGCCGAAGTAAACGAAGCCATGGCCTCCGTGCGTGCCAGCGAACGCAACCGACCGCGTATTATCGAGCTGGCTTCCAAACAGCTCATTTCCAAATCCGATACCGATGCGGCCTTGGCCATCTCTGAAATCAATAGCGCAAAACTGGCCTCGGCCAAGGCGCGTCTGGCCAAGACCGAAATCCGTGCACCGTTCGAAGGTGTAGTCGGTCTGCGTCAGGTCAGCGTCGGCGAATACGTCAATGCCGGCCAGGTCTTGGTGGAATTGGTGCGCTTGGATCCGCTGGAAGTGGAGTTCCAGATTCCGGAAACCTTGGCTGCACGTTTGAATGCCGGCCAAAGCGTCAGTGTGCAGACCGATGCTTTCCCGGGCGAATCCTTCACCGGCAGCATCAGCGCGATTGCGCCAAGCGTGCAGGTGTCCGGCCGCAGCGTGGCCGTGCGCGCACGCCTGGCCAATGCCGAAAAGAAACTCAAGCCCGGCCAGTTCGCGCAGGTGCAGGTGGCGCTGGCCGCCGCGGAACCGGTGCTGATGGTGCCCGAGCAGGCCATCTGGCCAAGCGGTGATCAGAAGATGGTGTATCGCATCAAGGCCGGCAAAGCCGAGCTGGTGCCGGTCACTCTGGGACTGCGTGAACCCGGCTGGGTCGCGGTCACCGCCGGTCTGTCGGTCGGTGACGAAGTGATCACCGCCGGACAGCAGAAGCTGTTCCCTGGCGCCCCGGTGATGACCGGCAAACCCGCCGCTGCTAAATAACCGGGAACGACCGCCATGGTGCTCTCCGATCTTTCCATCCGCCGGCCGGTGCTGGCCATTGTGGTCAATCTGGTCATCGTGCTGATCGGCGTGATCTGCTACGACCGCTTGGCCGTGCGCCAGCTGCCGAATGTGGACGTACCGGTGGTGACCGTGGCCACCGGGTATCCGGGCGCCAATGCGCAGGTCATCGAGTCGCAGATCACCAAGCCGATTGAAGATACCCTGTCCGGCATTGAAGGCATCGATTACATCCAGTCGGTGTCACGCGCCGAATCCTCGCAGGTCACCGTACGCTTCAAGCTCGACCGCGACGCCGATGCCGCCGCCTCCGATGTGCGTGATCGCGTGGCCCAGGCCCGCGGCTCGCTGCCGGAAGAAGCCAGCGATTCAATCGTGCAGAAGCAGGAAGCCGATGCCCAGCCGATTATCTATCTGGCCTTTTCCTCCGACCGCCACTCGCTGGTGGAAATCGCCGATTACGCCAACCGCATCGTCAAGGATCGGGTGCAGACCATTCCCGGCGTGGCCCAGGCGCAGGTTTACGGCAGCCGCTACGCCATGCGTGTCTGGCTGAATCCCGAACGTTTGGCCGGTTACGGTATGGCGCCGTCCGATGTCGAGTCGGCCTTGCGCGCGCAGAACGTGGAAATTCCGGCCGGTCGCGTCGAAGGCCTGCAACGTGAGTTCACCGTGCTGTCGGAAACCGACCTGAAAACGCCGGAGCAGTTCGCGCAGATCATCCTCGGCAACAGCAACGGCTATCTGGTGCGTCTGGGCGATGTCGCCCGGGTCGAGCTCGGCGCCGATTCGGCACGCTTCCGGGCCCGCTTCAACGGCACCAACGCGATTCCGCTCGGCATCGTCAAGCAGGCCGTGGCCAATCCGCTGGAAATTTCCAAGGCCATCAAGACGATGCTGCCGCAGATCACCCGCGCGCTGCCGGCCGGCATGAAAGTGGAAGTCGCCTACGACTCCACCATCTTCATCGAAAAATCGATCAGCGAAGTGTACGTCACCGTGCTCGAGGCCATGCTGCTGGTGGTGCTGGTGATCTTCCTGTTTCTGCGCAACTGGCGCGCGGTGCTGATTCCGATCGTGACCATTCCGGTCTCGCTGATCGGCGCGTTCGCCATCATGTATATGCTCGGCTTTTCCATCAACATCCTCAGCTTGCTGGCCATGGTGCTGGCCATTGGTCTGGTGGTGGACGATGCCATCGTCATGCTCGAAAACATCTACCGGCATATCGAAGAAGGCATGCCACCCTTGCAGGCGGCGTTTAAAGGCAGCAAAGAAATCGGCTTCGCCATCATCGCCATGACACTGACCCTGGCTGCGGTCTATCTGCCTTTCGCGTTCTCAACCGGACGCACCGGTAAGCTGTTCGTCGAATTCACCCTGACTCTGGCCGGCGCCGTGTTAGTATCGGGTTTCACCGCGCTGACCCTGTCGCCGATGATGTGCTCGAAACTGCTGCGCCGCGAAACCGAGCACGGCCGATTCTATCTGTGGGGCGAGCGCATGCTGGCATCGCTCGATGCCGGCTACCGGCGCGTGCTGGCGCGGGTTCTGTTGGTACGTAAACTGGTGGTCTTCGGTGCCGCGGTGGTGTTCGCCGGCGCCGCGCTGCTATTCACGTTGCTGCCGAAAGAACTGGCACCTCAGGAAGACCAGGGACTGATCATCGGTTTCGCCAACGCGCCCGAAGGCGCCACCATCGACTACACGGACGGCTACGCCAAGCAGATGGAAAAAGTGTTCGAAAATGTGGTCGAGCGCGACCGTTCGTTCGTCATTGTTGGTTTTGGCGAAGTCACTTCCGCCATCGGTTTCGTCGGCCTGAAGGACTGGGACGAACGCGCGCGCACCGCACAGCAGATCGCCGGCAGCCTGTTCCCCCAGTTCATGGGCATTACCGGCCTGATGGCGTTTCCGGTCACACCGCCGCCGCTCGGCCAGAATGATTTCGGTCAGCCGGTCAGTTTCGTCGTGCAGACCACCGGTACTTGGGAAGAGCTGGATGGCACGGTCAAGAAACTGCTGACCAAGATGCAGGAAAATCCGCAGCTGACCAATCCGGACTCCGATCTGAAATTGAACAAACCCGAGCTGCGTGTGCTGATGAACCGCGACAAGATTGCGTCGGTCGGCACCGATGTCGGTACGGTCGGCCGCACCCTGGAAACCATGCTCGGTGGTCGCAACGTGACCCGCTTCAAGAAGGGCTCTGAACAGTACGATGTGATCGTACAGATTGATGACGGCCTGCGCCGCACCCCGGAAGCGCTGGCCAACATCTACGTGCGCGGCAGCGACGGCCTGGTGCAGATGAGCAATCTAGCCACCGTGTCGGAAACCGTGGCAGCCAAGGAACTCAACCACTTCAACAAAATGCGTGCAGCGGTGATCAGCGCCGGCTTGGCACCCGGCTATTCCCAGGGCGAAGCCCTGAGTTGGATGGAAAACGCTCTGCAACAGGTGGCGCCCGGTTCGCAATATGATCTGAACGGCCAATCGCGCGAGTATCGCGAGTCCGGATCCAGCACTGCGGCCATGCTGCTGTTGGCGCTGGTATTCATTTACCTGGTGCTGGCCGCGCAGTTCGAGAGCTTCATCGATCCGTTCGTGATTCTGGTCTCGGTGCCGCTGGCGGTGTTCGGTGCGTTCCTATGTCTGGTGCTGCTCAATGCCGGTGCCGGTCTGGGTCTGTGGAACGCCACCGGTTCTTGGAATATCTACACGCAGATTGGTGTAGTCACCCTAATCGGCTTGATTTCCAAGCATGGCATCATGATTGTCGAGTTCGCCAATCAACTGCAAGAGCAAGGCAAGAGCAAACTGGAAGCGGTGGTGGATTCCGCCACGCTGCGTCTGCGCCCGATTCTGATGACTACCGGTGCCATGGTGCTGGGTGCAGTGCCCTTGGCGCTGGCCTCGGGTGCCGGTGCAGAAGCGCGTCACCAGATTGGCTGGGTCATCGTCGGCGGTCTGAGTATAGGCACCGTGTTCACCCTACTGGTGGTGCCGGTGGCGTATTTGCTGCTGGCGCGCGATCACCGGCCGGCGGCAAGCTGAATCAGTCGCCGCGGTAACGGCAGCCTGAGGTGCAGGTTTCATGCACCCACACTTCGCTCAGTGGCGGCAGCGCTGGTTTCAGTTCGTTCCAGATCCAGCGCGCCAGATTCTCGCTGGTCGGGTTTTCCAGACCAGGAATATCATTCAGATAGTGATGGTCGAGTCGCGCATAAATCGGCTGGAAGGCCGATTTGATGTCGGTGAAATCCATGATCCAGCCGGTGTGTTTGCCCGGGGTGCCGGTCACGAACAGTTCCACCAGAAAGGAATGGCCGTGCAGGCGCGCGCACTTGTGACCGTCCGGTACGTTCGGCAGACGATGGGCGGCTTCAATGTGGAATTTCTTGTAGATTTCCATGCGGCGGACTGCTCAAATGACCGCCGATAGCATAGCATTAAAGCCCCTGATGCCCCTTTGTGCCGGAGCCCCGTGATTTCCTTCGAGCAGGCCCTTATGGCCGTGCGCCAACGCGCCACCCCGCAACCCGATGTGATGCTTGCGGCTGATGCCGCGCTCGGCCATGTGCTAGCCGAAGACCTCATCGCCACCGATTCCCTGCCGGGCTTCGACAACGCCGCCATGGACGGCTTCGCGCTGAGCGCCGCGCATCTGGCACTGCCGCTGGGCGCGCCAATTGCCTTGCATGGTGTGCAGGCCGCCGGGGATGCGCGCTTAACGCTGGGCGCTGCCGCCTGCCGAATCATGACCGGCGCCATGGTGCCTGACGGCACTGCCACGGTAGTACCGGTGGAAGAAGCCACGGTGCACATCGCTGCCGATGGCACACAGACCTTCGTGTTGAACACGCCCGCCAACGCCGGCATGCATATCCGCCGTGCCGGTGAAGATGTGTGCGCCGGAAGCTGTATATTTTCCGCAGGCACGCGCCTGCTGCCACAACACCGGATGCTGCTCGCCGCGCTCGGCATCACTCAGGTCAACGTGCGTGCGTCGGTGGCCGTGGCCGTGCTGTGCACCGGTTCCGAACTGGTGGAGGCCGGCGCGCCATTGGTCGACGGCTTCATCCGCAACAGCAACGGTCCCTATCTGTGCGCGGCATTGTCGATGATGGGTGCGGCCATTGCGCTGTACCGCAGCGTTCCCGATTCCGCGAAGGCTTATGTTGATGCCGTACGCGAGGCCGAACGCGCCGGCTCCCGGATCATCCTCAGCACCGGTGCGGTGTCGATGGGCGTGCACGATTTCGTGCCGGAAGCCCTGCGTGCGCTCGGCGCCGAGGTGGTATTCCATAAGTTGCAGATGCGGCCGGGCAAACCGACTCTGTTCGCGGTGTTGCCCTCGGGCGCTCTGCTGTTTGGCTTGCCGGGCAATCCGATGTCGTGCGCGGTGGGCGCACGCTTTTTCGTGCAGGCCGTGCTGCGCCAGATGCAGGGCCTACCGCCGGAACTGCCGCTGCGCGCCGTGTTGCAGGCGCCGGTGCGCAAAAAACCGGGCTGGACCCTGATCCAGAAAGCCGCGCTGGCGGTGTCGGATGACGCCCAGCTGCAGCTACGGGTCTTGGTCGGGCAGGAATCGTTCCGCATTCAACCTTTCGCTCTGGCCAATGCCTGGGCCGTTCTGCCGGAAAGCGACACCACGCTTGAAGCCGGCCGCGTGTTGGATTGTTACCCGCTGCAACCGGCGCAGTCGGAATGGCCATGCGCCCCTGCATCGGCCTGATTCTGGCCGGCGGCCGCTCAAAGCGCATGGGCGAAGACAAAGCCCGGTTGCCCTTGGCGCAGGGCGATCTGCTGGCCTGGCAAGTGGCGCGCTTGGCGGACTGTTGCGATCGGATCGTGGTCAGCGGCGATTACCCCGAACATGACGCCGTGCCCGATTTACTGCCCGGCTTGGGCCCGTTGGCCGGCTTGCATGCGGCCGTGCTGCGATTCCCGAATGCCGCGCTGTGGGCGCTGCCTGTGGACATGCCCGGCCTGCGCCCCGAACGCCTGCAGGTGCTACGCCAGCAGACCACACCCGCGTTTTATGGCGACTCGCCCTTGCCGGCCTGGTTTCCGGATACCGACGCTTTGGCGACCGCCATTGCCGCCATGCTGGCCGCCGCGCCACGCGAATTGGCCATCCACCAGCTGCATGCGCGCCTGCACAGCCGCGCCTTGCCGGCCCTGCCGACCCATGAGCAGGCCAACCTCAACACGCCGGAAGACTGGGCCGCGTTCCGCCGGGCCTTGGCCGCGCCATAAAAAACCCCGCCGAAGCGGGGTTTTTTCGATCAGTGACTCAACGCGTAGAAGATGTGGTTGCCGATGGTATAGCGCCGGCTGAGCCGGTTCGACCACTTCGGGGCCACATAGGTGGCGTGGAAGAACAGCACATTGTCGCGTTCGGCGGCCATGGCTTTGCGGGCGGCCAGTTTGGTTTCCTGGCTCACCGGGGTATGCAGGGTGGCATCGTTGCCTTTGTACCAGGAGAACTGCTTCTTCTGCTTGACCACGGCGCACACGCTTTTCGGGAAGGCCGGGGCGGCCACGCGGTTCAGCACCACATTACCCACGGCCAGCTTGCCGGCCAGGCTTTCGCCTTTAGCTTCGTGGTGGATGGCTGCTTCAAGGCAGCGCACTTCTGCGGGGGGTAAATCAATCATGATTTGCTCCTTGACGTCTTTGGGTTTTCACGGGGGGAGCCAGACCCGGCAAATGAAGCCGGTTGGTACTGGCGGGTGGTGCCACGGACTGCGGCGGGCACCGGAATTTGGGGTAGCGGCAGCTCGTCCCTTGCGATAAGTGGATGTATTTTGACGGTTTTTTACTGAACGACAGGTGAAGCGGGGTGTTTTTTGACCACTGAAACTGAACAGTTTTTCACCCTGCGCCGGCGATTCGGACGTAGAATTGGGGGTACTGGACTGATTCCGGAGGGAAAACCCATGAAAACCCCGATTGCGCTACAAGCCGCTGTTTTGGCCCTGGTGTTGGCGGTTCCGGCCACCGCAGTGGCCGGCGAAGCCCGCATGAGCCTGCAGAATCCCGATAAATTCACCGATATCGAGCCGGGCAACGGCACCGATAAGAGCTTCCGCAAGGGCCTTGAGCGGGCATTCACCCAAGAGCTGGCCAAATCGGCCAAGACCCTGCCGGCCGGGCAGACTCTGGAGCTGAACTTCACCGATATCGATCTGGCCGGTGAGGTCGATCCAGTCGAGGTTCCGGGCGGCTACCAGCTGCGCCTCTTGAAGGACGTCTATTTCCCGCGCCTGCAATTCGACTACCGTGTGTTGGATGCAGCCGGCGCGGTGGTTTCCGAACAGAAGGACGTGGAGTTGAAGGATATGTCCTATCTGTCCGGCCCGCGGAGCAGCACCACTAACACGTCGTTCTATTATGAAACCCGAATGCTCCGGGAATGGTTCACCAAAACGTTACTGCCGAAAGGGCAGTAACAAAAAACCCGCCGAAAGGCGGGTTTTTGTTTGGTGGCTATGGGTGGACTCGAACCACCGACCCCAGCATTATGAGTGCTGTGCTCTAACCGGCTGAGCTACATAGCCGAAACGTGACAAGGGCGCTATTTTCGCGGTTTTCGCCAGTTCTGTCAATGATTTGCCTAAACCCTGGTCAAAGCGCTGCGCTTGTGGATTACCGCGCGCTGTGGCAGTCTTGTAGGCAGTAGAATTTTCTGGAGTTCCGGCCGTGATAGATCCGGACGGTTACCGCCCCAATGTCGGCATCATCCTGATGCGTGCCGACGGTATGGTGTTCTGGGCCCGCAGGGTCAACCGGGATGGTTGGCAGTTTCCGCAGGGCGGGATGAACACCGATGAAACCCCACTGGAAGCCATGTACCGTGAGCTGGGAGAAGAAATCGGTTTGCAGTCGCATCACGTCGACGTGCTCGGCGCCACTCCCGGCTGGCTACGTTACCGGTTGCCGCGGCGCAGCATCCGCAACCATACCAAGCCGGTCTGTATCGGCCAGAAACAGGTCTGGTTCCTGCTCAAGCTCAATGCCGATGAATCGGAACTCCGCCTGGATATGACCGATACGCCGGAGTTCGATGCCTGGCGCTGGGTTGATTTCTGGTATCCGGGCGAGAACGTGGTGCACTTCAAACGCGAAGTGTATGTTCAGGCCCTGCAGCTGCTATCGCCGATGGCGCGCGAGCTGGCCGGCGAGACCAGTGTGCCTCAGCAAACAGGCGAACGGCTGTTGGAAAACCTACGCATCCGCAAAATCGCCCGTGACGCGCGCAGCCGCTCGGAACGGCAGGCGCGCAAGCCGGCCTGATATGCACTTTGAATACTCATTACGCACCCAAAATCAAGCCGTTGTCAGCATGTCCGGCGATTGCGAACGGGGTCGTTGGGAACCGCTATAATGATGTACGTAGTCCGCGCCGGGAGTCGCTGCCATGGCGGTGCAAAACAAAGATCTACCACGCTTTTCTATCGTCAGCCAATCACCGCGTTTCACACGCCTCAGCGTGGTGCTGGCTGTGTTTTGGCTGGCGCTGGCCATGGCTTGGCTTTGGTTGCTCTGGCGGGGTATGGATACTGATGCGGCGCAACTGCGTGAGCAGCGGGACGGGCTAAAACGGAGCGAAGCACTGTTGAAGCAGGAGCTGGCCAACGCCAAGCGTGCCGAATTCATCACCCGTAGCGCCAACACCCAAATTCAGGAGTCCCTGGCCGAAAAAGACGAACAGATCGCCGGGTTGCGCGCCGATATGGATTTCTATGAACGTCTGGTCGGCTCCGGCGGCCGCCGGCACGGTCTGAGTGTGCATAACGCCGAGTTCAGTCCCGGTGCCGGCAATGCCTGGCGCTACACCATCACCTTGACCCAGAACCTTAATCGCGGCGGTTTGACCTCGGGCCAGATGCAGTTCGCCGTGGACGGTGTTTCCGGCGGCAAACTGAAGACCCTCAATTGGTCACAGTTGCTGCAGAAGCCGGAAGCGCCCGCGCAGGACTTTTCCTTTCGCTATTTCCAGCAGATTGAAGGCGATGTCATGCTGCCGCTGGGCTTCACTCCGCAACGGGTACGGGTCAGTGTCAGCGGTGGCTTTGGCAAACAGGAACAGCGCTTCGACTGGACGGTCAGCACTACGTCTACACAGCCGGATCTCTAAATTCTTAATTTGATCACAATGGAGTTTCACACCATGTTGGGTAGTAAAAAAACAAAACTGTCCGCCAATCGATCGGATAATGTGGAAACGCTGATCGGCCGCCATGTGGTCATCCAGGGCGACCTGTTGTTCTCTGGCGGCCTGTACATCGAAGGCAAAGTGCTCGGCAAGGTCATCGCTGAAGACGGCGCTGATTCGCTGCTGACCTTGGCCCAGGGCGGCATCATCGAAGGTAGCATCAGTGCGCCAAACGCGGTCATTTCCGGTCGACTGACCGGTGATATCCATAGCCATGAGCGCATTGAACTCACTGAAACCGCCCACATCCAGGGCAATATCCATTACCGTCTGATTGAAATCACCGCCGGCGCCACCGTCAGCGGCCAGTTAATCCATCAGCAGCCGGCCGAATAACTCATTCCGAGGCAAAGTCCATGAGCGAACCGACCTACCAAACCGTTGCCGCCCCGCTGAGTCTGACCGCGTCAGCCGCTGCCAAGGTGGCTAGCCTGATTGCCGAGGAAGCCAATCCTGAACTCAAGCTGCGCGTATACATCAGTGGCGGTGGCTGTTCGGGATTCCAGTACGGATTCAGTTTCGACGAACAGGCAGAGACCGATGATCTGGCGGTGCAACGCGATGGCGTGACTCTGATTGTGGATCCGCTCAGTTTGCAGTATCTGATGGGTGCCGAAGTGGATTACCGTGAAAGTCTGCAGGGTTCGCAGTTCGTGATTCGCAATCCAAACGCCAAAACTACCTGCGGCTGCGGCAGCAGTTTTTCGGCCTGATGCAGGCCCCTGATTTCGCTTTCCAGCATGCCGGTCTGGACCGCGCCGAACCGATGCGTGCGCATCCGGCCGAACTCGATGCGGCTTGGCAGGATGCGCAGCTTCTGGTGTTGAATGAAAAAGGTGAGGCTTGTTGTTATAGCGCCTCCGAAATCTATTATCCGGCTTCCAGTATGTTTTTGCGTCGACCGGAATCGGCCACATGGCTTGGCTTCGATGATGGTCAAGCCTTTTTCGCATTGCCACAGGATACGATGGTGCATGCACCGCATGAAGTCATCAGTATCCGCGCCGCCGCTGTGCGGTGGCCCGCCCGGGATGCCGCCGTATTCGCGCAGGCCAAGGCCATTCTGCACTGGCAGTCGCAGTCCAAATTCTGCGGACGCTGCGGCGGCTTTCTGGATTTGAAAACCGCCGGCTACAGCGCAGTCTGCGGCGACTGTGGCTTGGCCAGTTATCCGCAGACGCATCCGGCGACCATTATGTGCGTCAGCGACGGCGAACATTTGCTGCTCGGCCGGCAGCCGGCGTGGCCGGAAAAGCGCTGGTCGCTGCTCGCCGGTTTCGTCGAGCCTGGTGAAACGCCGGAGCAGACCGTGGTGCGCGAGGTTTGGGAGGAATCCGGTGTGCGCGTCGAACACGTGCGTTATGTCGCTTCGCAGCCTTGGCCGATGCCGATGGCACTGATGGTCGGATTCGACGCCTACGCGCCAATGCAGGCCATCCACATCAGCGATGAGTTGCAGGATGCACGTTGGTTCGGCCGGGACGAACTCGAAGCGCTGGTTGCGGCCGATGAGCTGACCTTGCCCGACCCACTGTCGATATCGCATTATCTGATCATGCGCTGGCTGCATGCCGATTCTGCGATCGGAGAATTTTGGCATACTAAGGCCTGACAAGGGGGGGGGTAAATGACCTGGACGGTAATGGCGGTTTTGGCAGCATTGTTGATCGGTCATGTTCTGCCGCAGGTCAGCCGATGGCGCGACTTTACCTGGTTCGAACGCTGGCTGGACATCGTGCGTCGCGCCGAATTCGGTAAAGCCCCTTGGCATCAGTACGGTGCTGTGTTCCTGTGCGTCGGCCTTCCGGCTTTGGTTCTGGCGCTGTTGGTTGGCTGGCTGGATGGCCTGTTCGCATTTCTGATCGCGCTCGCTGCCATGCTATACACGTGGGGTCCGCGAGATCTCGATCTCGATGTGAGCGCCATCATCGCCGCAGAAGGTCTCGATGCGAAAGAGCGAGCAGCCGGCGTCTTGTATGAAGAAGGCCAGACGGTTTCCATGGATGGCCCGATGGTGGTGGCGGCGGTATTCGAAAATGCACTGACGCGCTGGTTCGCTGTTCTGTTCTGGTTCCTGTTGCTCGGTCCGGGCGGTGCGCTGGCCTATCGTCTGCTGTATCTGCTGGTACATCACAAACATGGCATGGCTTTGCCGGAAGGGCTGCGCTCTGCTGCTGTAAAAACCCTCAATGCTGCGCACTGCCCGCCGGCGCACCTGATGACACTGGCGATGGCACTGGCAGCCAATTTCGACAAGGTGATACAGGTCTGGCGCGGCTGGTATGCCGAGGGTGGCATGCGTCTCGACTATACGTTTCTGGCGGCTGCAGCCAATGCCAGTGTGGCTTCCGAGCTCGCCGAAGAAACGGCCGATGCTGAGGACGGCCCATCTTCGGCACCGGCTCTGCTGGAACTGCGCGATGCTATGAGTCTGGCCTGGCGCACGCTCCTGCTGTGGATGGCGGTGCTGGCCGTGTTCGTTTTGGCGGGTTTGGTGAATTGAACTGCCTCAGCCTTTCCTTCTGTTGAAACGCATCGCGAGACTGTACAGCAGGCACAGCGGAATGGTGACATTCAGCAGGCCGATGTGGCTTCCTGGCCCAGTTCAACCGGCTTTGCACATCGTTGGCATTCGGCCTCAGGCCCACTCGCCCCGCATTGCTTTCACTTTTTCTTCCATGCCCGCTGCCGTGGCGCTGGCGCCATCCACCGGTGCTTCGGCCAGCACCGTCACGTGCGCGCGGATGCGGCTGGGCAGACGCAACGTGTTGATCATGCCGTTGCGGCTGAAGATGCTGGCCCACATGCCGCGGATCGTCATCGGCACCACCGGCACCGGGCGTGCGGCCAGAATACGCTCCATGCCGAGTTTGAACGGGCCGATTTCGCCGTCGGGAGTCAAGCGGCCTTCGGGAAAAATGCAGACCAGTTCGCCGTCGGCTAAAGCATTATCGACTTCTGCGAATGCGCGTTCCATCAGTTGCGGATCCTCACTTCTACCGGCAATCGGAATGGCATTGGCGGCCTTGAACGCCCAGCGCACGCCTGGGGTATTGAAGATTTTGTAGTACATCACGAAACGGATCGGTCGCGGCACCGCGCTGCTCAGCAGCAGGGCGTCCATGTAGCTCACGTGATTGCACACCAGCAGCGCTGGACCATCATCTGGCACATGTTTTTCGATGCCTTGAACCTCGACCCGGTACATGATGCGGATGTAGATCCAGGCCAGGAAGCGCAGGAAGAATTCCGGCACCAGCAGCAGCAGGTAAACCAGCGCGGCCAGATTCAGCACCGACAGTAGCAGGAACACGTCCGGAATATTGAATCCCAGATAGCGCTGCAGCACGATGCCGGTGGCAGCAGCCGAGACGATGAATACCGCGTTCTGGATGTTCATGCCGGCGATGACGCGCGACAGATGATGCTTTTCGGTCCGGCTTTGGATTAGTGCGAACAGCGGCACGATGAAAAAGCCGGCGAACAGACCGATCAGAGTCAGGTCGGCCATAATCCGGAAGCTGCCGGTCTGTTGCCAGAACTGCGCGAGGGTAATGCCGGTTTCCGGTGCATACCCGGGGCGCGCGAAATATAGGTCGGCGCAGAATACGGTCATGCCCAGTGCGCCGAACGGCACCAGACCGATTTCCACCGTGCGCTGCGAGAGTTTTTCGCACCACAGCGAACCCAGGCCGATACCGACCGAGAACAGTGCCAGCGCCAACAGGTTCAGGGATTCCAAGCCACCCAGATGCAGCTTGGCGTAATTCGGCAATTGCGCGCTGAGCAGTGTGCCAACGAACCAGAACCAGGACACGCCGAACACCGCGCGCCGCACCACCGGGTTGTGGCGGACCATGCCGAGTACATGCAGAGATTCGGCCAGAATATTTATGTTTATTTTCAGATCCGGAGCGATAGCCGGCGCCATCGGAATAGCGCGGCTGACCAGATGACCGGTCACCGCTAGGCCGATCATTGCCGCGGCCGCGGCCTGCGGCCCGTAACCGGGAATCATCAGCAAGGACATGCCGGCGATCATGCCGATCAGAATTGAAATGGACGTGCCCATTTCGACCAGACCGTTGCCGCCGGTGAGCTCTTCTGGTGCCAACACCTGCGGCAGGATGGCGTATTTCACCGGACCGAACAGGGTGGACTGCACGCCGGTCAGGAAGAGGCAGAATAGCAGTAGTGTGGGCAGGCTGTAGATGAAGCCGTACGCCGCCAGGCTCATGATGGCGATTTCCATGGCGGTAGTGATGCGGATCAGGCGCGCCTTCTCGACCTTCTCAGCGATCTGGCCGGCGGTGGCGGAAAAAAGGAAATAGGGTAGGATGAACAGTGCCGGCGCCAGATTGGCATAAAGCGTAGACTGCTCCGTGCTCAGGCCCATCTGATACACCATCAGCGCCAGCATGGCATTACGGAATACATTATCGTTGAAAGCGCCCAACGCCTGCGTCAGGAAGAACGGCAGGAAGCGGCGTTGCTTGAGCAGTTCGAATTGCGAGTGGGCCATGGTACGCGGGTGTTCGGTGACCAAGACCTACTATAGCCGTTCAGCCGCGCTCGCGTTCGATGGCACGCCAACCGATATCGCTGCGGTGGAACTCGCCCAGCCATGAAATCTGGTCGGCCAGTGTATAGGCTATGTTCTGCGCCTCTGCTACCGTAGTACCGAGCGCGGTGGCGCACAGTACACGTCCGCCGCTGGTCAGTACCTGACCGTCTTCGAGCACGGTGCCGGCGTGGAACAGTTTGCTGCCGGGCGGCGCGTCGATGTCGAGGCCGTGGATGACATCGCCGGTGCGCGGCGTGCCCGGGTAGTGTTCGGCGGCCATCACCACGCCGAGTGCCGGGCGCGGATCCCAGCGCGCTTCGGTGTCATGCAGGCGGCCGTCGATGGCGGCTTCGATCAGTTCACTGAAGTCCGATTGTAGACGCAACATCACCGGCTGGGTTTCCGGATCGCCGAAACGCACATTGAATTCGATTACCTTCGGTGCGCCGGCATGATCGATCATCAGGCCGGCATACAGGAATCCGGTGAACGGCATGCCGTCCGCAATCATGCCGCGCACGGTCGGTTCGACCACTTTGCGCATGACCCGCGCGTGTACTTCCGGAGTGACCACCGGGGCCGGCGAATACGCGCCCATGCCGCCGGTATTCGGACCGGTGTCGCCGTCACCCACGCGTTTGTGGTCCTGGCTGGTGGCCATCGGCAGTGCGGTGCGGCCGTCCACCATCGAAATGAAACTGGCTTCTTCGCCGACCAGAAATTCCTCGATCACTACGCGTGTACCGGCGTCACCGAACTGGTTGTTGCCGAGCATATCGGTGATCGCCGCACGTGCTTCGTCCAATGTCATCGCTACAACCACGCCTTTGCCGGCGGCCAGGCCATCGGCCTTGATTACGATCGGTGCGCCGACGTGATCGACATGCGCCAACGCTTCGGCTTCGTTGTCGAACACCGCATAATGCGCGGTCGGAATGCCGTGCCGGGCCAGGAAATCCTTAGCGAAGGCCTTGCTGCCTTCCAGCTGCGCGGCGGCCTGACGCGGCCCGAAGATGCGCAGGCCATGGGCCTGGAACAGATCGACCACGCCCAGCACCAGCGGTGCTTCCGGACCGACCAGAGTGAAAGCCACCCGTTCCTCGCAGGCCAGCTCCAGTAGAGCATCGATGTCGGTGACGGCAACCGCGACATTTCGGCATTTGTGTTCATTGGCGGTGCCGGCATTGCCGGGAGCCACCAGGATTTGCGTGATACGCGGCGACTGGGCCAAACGCCAGGCCAACGCATGTTCGCGTCCGCCGGATCCGATCACGAGAATTTTCATGGAGGTTCCTCAGTGCTTGAAGTGACGGCGGCCGGTAAACACCATGGCGATGCCATGTTCATTGGCGGCGTCGATGACTTCGTTGTCGCGCATGGATCCGCCGGGTTGGATGATGGCTTTGATGCCGGCGGCGGCTGCTGTATCGATGCCGTCGCGGAACGGGAAGAACGCATCGGAAGCCATCACCGCACCGGACACAGCTAGACCGGCATCATCGGCCTTGATGCCGGCGATTTTCGCGCTGATGACACGGCTCATCTGGCCGGCACCGATGCCGATGGTGCGTTGGCCGCGCGCGAACACGATGGCGTTCGACTTCACGAACATCGCTACTTTCCAAGCGAACAGCAGGTCTTCCAATTGTTCGAGGTTCGGCTGGGTGTCGCTAACCGTTTTCAGGTCCTTGTTGCCCAGATGGTCGCTGTCGGTGTTCTGTACCAGTAGGCCGCCAGCCACGCGTTTGTAGTCCCAGTTGCCGTGGTGGCCGTCGAGCGCGCCGCAGTCGAGCACGCGCACATTGGGTTTGTGCGCGAAGGCCATCTGTGCTTCCGGGCTGATGCCCGGCGCGATTACCACTTCCACGAACTGGCGTTCGGCGATGGCGCTCGCAGTTTTGCCGTCGAGCATGCGGTTGAAGGCAATGATGCCGCCGAAGGCCGAGGTCGGATCGGTGGCGAAGGCACGCTCATAGGCATCGCCGATATCGGCGGCCACGGCTACGCCGCAGGGATTGGCATGCTTGACGATGACGCAGGCCGGCGCCTCGAAGACCTTGACGCATTCGAGTGCGGCATCGGCATCGGCGATGTTATTGAACGACAGGTCCTTGCCTTGAATGGAACGCGCGGTGGTGACGATGCCGGTACCGGCACCAGCTTCGACGAACAGCGCGCCGGCCTGGTGCGGGTTCTCACCATAACGCAGTGCGCTGCCGAGTGCGAAAGCCGGATGCAGACTGGCCGGCCAGGCTGTGGGCGCTTCGGGAGTTTCGGCGCGCTTAGACAGCCATTCGGTGATCTGGCCGTCGTAGGCGCTGGTGTGCGCGTAAGTTTTCGCGGCCCACACGCGGCGCTGCGCCGCAGTACTGCCGCCGTCGGCCAGTGCTTCGATGAAGCCGGCGTAATCGGCCGGATCGGTCAGTACGGCCACGCGCGCATGGTTTTTTGCAGCAGCGCGCAGCATAGCCGGTCCGCCGATATCGATATTCTCGATGGCGTCGTCGTAGCTGCAGTCGGATTTGGCAACGGTGGCCGCGAACGGATACAGGTTCACCACCAGCAGATCGATGGCCTCGATACCGTATTCGGCGCTGACCGCGTCATCGGTGCCGGCGCGCGACAGCAGGCCGCCGTGGATTTTCGGGTGCAGGGTTTTCACCCGGCCATCCATGATTTCCGGAAAGCCGGTGACGGTGCTGACATCGATGACGGTCAGACCGGCGTCGCGCAGGGCTTTGGCGGTACCGCCGGTGGAGAGCAGCTGCACGCCATGTGCAATGAGGGCTTCAGCCAGCGGCAGTAGGCCGGACTTATCGGACACCGACAGCAGGGCCCGGCGGACGGGATGACAGGTAGCAGGCATAAATCACTCCGGAAGGGTCTTGATTATAAACCCTCGGGGTGATGCATTGGGCGACCTCAGCTCCCGGAAACCGCGTATTGCTTGAGCTTTTTGCGCAGAGTGGCGCGATTCAGACCGAGAATTTCGGCAGCGCGGCTCTGATTGCCACGGCAATGAATCATCACTTCCTGCAGCAACGCCGGCTCGACTTCGGCCAGTACGGTGTCATACAGATCACTGCTCGGGGCGTGACCCATGTCTTGCAGGTACCGACGTACCACGCGAGCCACGACATCTTTCAGGCAGGGTTGGGATTTGGCATCGGAGGTGGTGCTGTGGATGAGGTGCAGGGAGTTCACGAACGGCTCAGGCTGACAATTTCCGGTCGTGTAGTTTAGCCGGATTTGACACCGGCTACCTGAACGTCTCAGTGAGAGTCGAAGGCGGAGTTGGCGGCCTTGCCCGGGCCAGCACGAAAGTTTTCGGCTCGCAAAGGCTATTTTTCTCAGCGTTTACGGCCATCAATCCGGACCCAGTCGTCCTGCTGCGTCACCGTCAATGCATCGAAATGTGCTGCGAACACTTCCAAAACCTCGTATTCCTGGCCTTTCAGAATGCCGGATAGGGCAATGACGCCACCGGACTGTGTGCGTGCCGCCAACGTATCATGCAGGGCAATGAGCGCCGAGGCCAGGATGTTGGCAATGACCACCGGATATTGGCGCAGCGGTTCGGTTTCGGGCAGATACACCTGTAGCGCGCGGCTAACCCCGTTGCGTTCGGCGTTATCCTGCGTGGCAATCAACGCCTGCGGATCGTTGTCGACGCCGATCGCCGAGGCCGCGCCCAGCTTCAGTGCCGCCAAGGCCAGGATGCCGGAACCGCAACCGAAGTCGAGCACCTCGCGGTCCTGCAAATCGAGGCCATCCAGCCATTGCAGGCAGAGTGCGGTGGTCGGGTGCGTGCCGGAACCGAAGGCCAAGCCCGGGTCCAGGCGGATGATGGTACCCTCGGCTGCTTCCGGCGGCGCCTCTCGGTGCCAGGGGATGATCCAGGTACGGTTGCCGAAGCGCATCGGCTCGAATTGATCCAGCCAGGCCCGTTCCCAATCCTGATCTTCCACCGTGCGGAAGCTGGCGCTGGACCAGTCGATGCCGCTGTCGTAGGCGTCCAGCGCATGCAACAGCAGGCCTTCGTGAGTACCGGCATCGAACAAGGCCAGCAGCACGATGTCGTTCCACAACGGGGTTTCGCCGACGCCGGGTTCGAGAATGGCTTTTTCATTGTCGGCATCCGCCGCGTCCAGCAGCGACACGCTGAGCGCGCCGAGTTCGTTCAGCGCGGTTTCCACCCGCGCCTCCTCGCTGGACTTGCAGGCGATGGACAGCTCGAGGAAGGGCATCAGGTCAGGCCGAGGCCTTTGTCTTTGCGTTCGGCCAGACGTTTTTCCAGATAGTGGATATTGGTGCCGCCCTGAAAGAAGCCGGTATCGGCCAGAATGCGCTGCTGCAGCGGCACATTGGTCTTGATGCCATCCACGATCATTTCCGAAAGCGCGCAGCGCATGCGGTAAATGGCCTGTTCACGCGTGTTGCCATGCACAATCAACTTGCCGATCATGGAATCGTAATTCGGCGGAACTTTGTAGCCTTCGTAGATGTGCGAATCCACGCGCACGCCCGGACCGCCCGGCGAATGGAAATGTTTGATCAGGCCCGGGCTCGGCAGGAAGCTGTCCGGATCTTCGGCATTGATGCGGCATTCGATGGCGTGGCCGCGGATGACGATGTCGTCCTGAGTGAGCGACAGTTTTTGGCCGGAGGCGATCAGCAGTTGTTCACGCACCAGGTCGACGCCGGTGATCATTTCGGTAACCGGATGCTCGACCTGGATGCGGGTGTTCATTTCGATGAAATAGAAACGGCCGTTTTCATACAGGAATTCGAAGGTGCCTGCGCCGCGGTACCCGATGCGCACGCAGGCTTCGGTACAGATGCGGCCGATTTCGGCACGCTGCTCGGGGGTGATGCCCGGTGCCGGCGCTTCTTCCACTACTTTCTGGTGGCGGCGTTGCATCGAGCAATCGCGTTCGCCCAGATGGATGGCATTGCCCTGGCCGTCGGACAGTACCTGGATTTCGATATGGCGCGGGTTCTCCAGGAATTTCTCCATGTAGACCATGTCGTTGTTGAATGCAGCCTTGGCTTCCTGCTGGGTGGTGGCGATCGAGGTAATCAGGCTGTCGGCTTCGCGCACCACACGCATGCCGCGTCCGCCGCCGCCGCCGGCCGCTTTGATAATCACCGGATAGCCGATCTCTTCGGCCATTCTCAGGTTGGCCATGGCATCGTCGCCGAGCGGTCCGTCCGAGCCGGGCACGCAGGGCACACCGGCATCCTTCATGGCGCGGATGGCTTCGACCTTGTCGCCCATCATGCGGATGACATCGGCGGTGGGGCCGATGAAGATGAAGCCGGAGCCTTCGGCGCGCTCGCAGAAGGTGGCGTTTTCGGACAGGAAACCGTAGCCCGGATGGATGGCGTCGGCGTCGGTCACTTCCGCGGCGGCGATGATGGCCGGAACGTTCAGATAGCTTTCAATCGACGGCGCCGGACCGATGCAGACCGATTCGTCGGCCATGGCCACGTGCTTCAGGTTGCGGTCGACCGTGGAGTGCACGGCCACGGTCTTGATGCCGAGTGCGCGGCAGGCGCGCAGGATGCGCAATGCGATTTCGCCACGGTTGGCGATGACGACTTTCTTCAACATGGATTCAACCTGCTCAGGAGATGATGAACATCGCTTCGTCGAATTCGATCGCCTGGCCCGGCTGGACCAGGATGGTGGTCACGGTGCCCGACACGTCGGCTTCGATCGGATTGAACATCTTCATCGCTTCGATGATGCCGATGGTGTCGCCGGCTTTCACGGTCTGTCCGATCCGCACATAGGGTGCGGCTTCCGGACTGGGCGAGGCGTAGAAGGTGCCGACCATCGGCGAACGCACAGTGTGGCCGTCCGGAACCGACCTGGTCGATTTGCCGACGGCCTCGGCCGACGGACCGGGGTTGGCGGCCGGTACACGTGCCGGGGCTTCTGTGGCGGGCATCGGCGCCGACACATGATGCACGACCGGAGCCGGTGCGGCCATGCTGCTATGCCGGGCCAGGCGCACGGTCTCCTCGCCTTCCTTGATTTCCAGCTCGGACAGACTGGATTTTTCCAGCAGTTCGATCAGAGCTTTGATTTTGCGTAAGTCCATAATGACCTCGGGTGCGTGGTTCAGGGGGTGTCGGCAGTGGATGCGGGAAACCACTGCATCAGTTGCGCCAGGGCAAAGCGGTAGCTGTCGGGACCGAAGCCGCAGATGACGGCTTTGGCCAGATCGGAAAAATAGGAATGCTGCCGGAACGGTTCGCGGCTGTGCGGATTTGACAGGTGCGCTTCGATGAAGGGCAGGCCGACCGCCGCGAAGGCATCGCGCAGGGCGACTGAGGTGTGGGTGAACGCCGCCGGATTGATCAGGATGGCATTCACGCCCTGGGCGGGCGCCTTCTGCACCGCCTCGACCAGTTCATGTTCGGCATTGCTCTGCAGGAAGGTGATGCGGTGACCGGCGCTTTCGGCCTGAATTCTGAGGCCGTCGTTGATCTGTGTCAGGGTCTCCGTGCCGTAAATGCCCGGCTCGCGTTGCCCTAGCAGATTCAGATTCGGGCCGTTCAATATCAGAAAATACGCCACAGCATCCTCCCCAAGCGAACGACAATTTTCGCAAACTTGAGCGGTTTTGTCCAGATAATGACGTAATTTAGCTGAAAATGAATGCTGTTTGAATTTTAATCACCGTTGGCATCAGCGCATGCCATCCTGCAGCCATTCGCGCAATTGGGCTTCGCCGGCAAATACGCCGATATGGCGTTTGACCAAACGCCCTTGTGGGTCAATCAGCACCGTGAACGGCAGAACCCCCCAGCCATTACCCAGAATTACCGAGCTATCGGCCGCGCCAGGCGGCTCGTGGTGTTGGGCAAATCGGACCGGAATTTCACTCAATAGGGTGACGGCCGCATCCGGGGCTTCCAGCGCGATGCCAACGACCTCGTAGCGTCCTCGGCTGTCGGCATGGACAGCATCCAGCCATGGCATTTCCAACCGACAGGGGCCGCACCAGCTGGCCCAGTAGTTGACGATCTGCCAACGGCCCGGGCTTGGCAGCATACGCGGGCTCCCATCGAAGCTGGTCACCGTGAAAGGCCGCACTGTGTCGCCGATGCTGGCGGCACCGCCCGGTGCCGGATATTTTGGTGGCAGCACGTGCTCGAACAGCGCCTGTCCGACGTCGGTGCGCAGCAAAATACCGGGTCCGGCAACGAACACTCCGGCCGCCAATCCCAGTAGGGCTGCCAAAAACGCTAGCGCCACCACCTTCAGTGGATTCATGGCACCAGCGCGTCACGCATGATATCGAGCGTCAGTAGCTGTGGCAGTTTCTTGCCTTCGCCCGGGCCGTTGGGATAGACCACATACAGCGGCACGCCCGGAGTATCGTATTGATCCAAATAGGCGCTGATGGCCGGGTCTTGGTTAGTCCAATCACCGACCAGATACACGGTGCCGGCCTCTCTCAGTAGCTGCGTAAAGGCGTCCGTATGCAGTACTGCTTTTTCATTGACCTTGCAGGTAATGCACCAGTCGGCGGTCATGTCGACGAACACCGGCGTGCCCTGTGCGCGCAGTTCGGCCAGGCGTTGCGGACTGAACGCTTCGTAATTCTTGCCTTGCGTGCTGATTGTTGCGCCCGGTTGCGCTTGTTGCAGGGCGGCACCGAAGCTGGCAGCGGCCAGTACGCCCAGCGCCAGCACAATGGCTTTGGCGCGCAGGTTGGGGTTCAGTTTCTGACGCTCGAACCACCACAGTGCGGCGGCCAGCATGGTGGCGGCAAGCAACAGCAGTGCCAAGCCATCCACGCCTTTCTGGTTTCCGAATACCCAAGCCAACCATACCGCGGTTAGGTACATCGGATAGGCCAGCCAATGCTTGAGCGTGTCCATCCAGGCGCCGGGCTTCGGCAATCTACCGGCAAGGCCGGGCAGGAAGCCGATCAGCAGGAACGGCAGTGCTAGACCCAGACCCAAGGCCAGGAAAACGGATAAGGCCAGTAGCCAATGTGCGGTGAAAGCGAACGCCAAGGCACTGCCCATGAACGGTGCGGTGCACGGGCTGGCCACTACCACCGCCAGAACGCCGGTGAAGAAGTCACCGGTGGGGCCGGATTTTTCGGTGAGCGATTGTCCCATGCCGGCGAAGCCGGAGCCCCAGTTGAAAAGACCTGACATCATCAAACCGATACCGAACATCAGCAGCGCAAGACCGCCGACGATAATTGGCTGCTGCAACTGGAAGCCCCAGCCCATGGCTTGACCGGCACTACGCAGCGCCAGCACGCCAATGCCGAGTGCGGCAAAACTGCTCATGACGCCGGAGGTGTACCACAGGGCATGGCTGCGGGCATGGCCGGGGGTGTTGGCCTTTGCCAGCGCCATAGCCTTGAACGACAGTACCGGCAGCACGCAGGGCATCAGGTTGAGAATCAGTCCGCCCAGAAGCGCTAGGAGCAACGCCGGCAACCATTGCAGTAGCATGGCTGGCGCCTTGGTATCGACAGCACCGGCATCACTGACCGTGCTACCGGCGGGAAGTCCGAGCGTGAGCGTTTTTTTCATCGGCGGATAGCAGATACCGTTTTCCTTGCAACCCTGATAATTCACGGTCAATTGCAGGGTGCCGGCCTTCGTACGCTTTCGTTGCAGGGGCAGGACGATTTCTGCTGGCTCGAAATATACCGGCACGGTGCCGAATTCCGGATCGGGATACCACACCGCTTCTGGCAGCTTCGCTTTGCCCAGTTCGGCGATGGCGTCCTGCGATGTGCTGAAGGCAATTTTGTCGCGATACAGGTAGTAACCTTCAGCCGGCGTCAATTTCAGTAGTAGTGATCCGGCATCACCGACGATGGCTTCGACGCGGAACGCATCTTGTTCCCGCAGGGTGCTATCGTCGGCGGCATCCAGACCAAGTACAGCCATGCCATCGGTGTCGGTAGTCGTCAGCGGGATGCGCAGACGTTTGTTCTGCGGCGGATAACAGATGCCGATGTCGGCACAGCCTTGATATTGCAGGCGCAACAGCAGATGGCCGGTGCCGTCCGGCGCGCTGAAACGGACCGTGGTGACCAATTCCTTGCGGTAGGTTTCGACATCGCCGAAGAATTCATCGCGGTAGGGTTTGCCGGCAGGAAGCTGTAGCGGCTCCAGCGTCACCTCCGGGTTATCGCTTTCGATGGCGGTACGGTGCTTGTAAAGATAGTAGCCGTCGGCGATGCCCCATCGGATCCGGACGCTGTCGGTACGCACTGCATCGATTGAAATCGGGTAGGCCTGATCCACCGGCAGCAGATCGGCTTCGGAAGCGGCACGTGCCGATGCGGACGACAGGGAAAGCAGGGCTAGGCAGAGAACAATACGGTTCACGGGCGTTCCGGACAGGCGGTTTTCAACGGCTTTCTAGGGTAGCCCAAAGCGGGCGCTTTGCCGACCCCTTGAAAGCCGAACCACCGGCCCCCATTAAGGCAACACCCCAGAGCTGGGCATTTTCGCGTAGAATCTGGCACTCTGCTTTCCCGAGTGCTAAACGCCGACTCGGGATTTACTCAACATATTGATTTTAAACACAAAGGTAATTTATGAACATCAAGCCTCTGCATGATCGCGTTGTCATCAAACGCATGGAAGAAGAAAAACTGTCCGCCGGCGGCATCGTCATTCCGGATTCGGCCACTGAAAAACCGGTGAAAGGTGAAGTGTTGGCGGTGGGTGAAGGCAAGCCGCTGGATAACGGCAGCGTCCGCGCGCCGAAAGTCAAAGTGGGTGACAAGGTCCTGTTCGGCAAATACGCCGGCACCGAAATCAAACACGATGGCGTCGAAATCCTGGTCGTCAAAGAAGACGACATCCTGGCCATCCTGGCCTAATTCCCAATCCACGAATTACTGAGGAACACAATCATGGCAGCAAAAGATATCCGCTTCGGCGAAGACGCGCGCGCGCGTATGGTCAAAGGCGTCAACGTTCTCGCAAACGCCGTCAAGGCCACTCTCGGTCCGAAAGGCCGCAATGTCGTGCTCGATAAAAGCTTCGGTGCTCCGACCATCACCAAGGACGGCGTGTCCGTGGCTAAGGAAATCGAGTTAGCCGACAAGTTCGAAAACATGGGCGCCCAGATGGTGAAGGAAGTCGCCACCAAGACCGCCGACATCGCCGGTGACGGCACCACCACCGCGACCGTTCTGGCCCAGGCGATGATCCGCGAAGGCATGAAGGCCGTAGCCGCCGGCATGAACCCCATGGATCTCAAGCGCGGCATGGACAAGGCCGTCGGTGCCGCCGTGGAAGAGCTGAAGAAACTGAGCAAGCCCTGCGCCACCAGCAAGGAAATTGCCCAGGTCGGTTCGATCTCGGCCAACTCCGACCAAAACATCGGCGATCTGATCGCCAAGGCCATGGACAAAGTCGGCAAGGAAGGCGTCATCACTGTGGAAGAAGGTTCGGGTCTGGAAAACGAACTCGATGTGGTCGAAGGCATGCAGTTCGACCGCGGCTACCTGTCCCCATATTTCGTCAATAACCAACAATCGATGTCGGCCGAGTTGGATGATCCGTTCATTCTGCTGTACGACAAGAAAATCTCCAACGTGCGCGATCTGCTGCCGGTGCTGGAAGCCGTTGCCAAGGCCGGAAAACCGTTGCTGATCGTCGCCGAGGAAGTGGAAGGCGAAGCGCTGGCCACGCTGGTGGTCAATACCATCCGTGGTATCGTTAAGGTCTGCGCCGTCAAAGCCCCGGGCTTCGGCGACCGCCGCAAAGCGATGCTGGAAGACATGGCCATCCTGACCGGCGGCACCGTGATTTCCGAAGAGGTTGGTCTTTCGCTTGATAAGGCCACCATCAAGGATCTCGGCCGCGCCAAGAAGATCCAGGTCTCCAAAGAAAACACCACCATCATCGACGGTGCCGGCGAAGCCGCAGGTATCCAGTCCCGTGTCAAGCAGATCAAAGCCCAGGTCGAGGAAACCTCCTCGGATTACGACCGTGAAAAACTGCAGGAACGCGTCGCCAAGCTGGCCGGCGGTGTCGCCGTAATCAAAGTCGGCGCTGCTACCGAAGTCGAAATGAAGGAAAAGAAAGCCCGTGTCGAAGACGCCCTGCACGCGACCCGTGCCGCGGTCGAGGAAGGCATTGTTCCGGGCGGCGGCGTTGCTCTGATCCGTGCATTGACCACCATCGGCACTCTGAAAGGCGCCAATGACGATCAGAACGTCGGTATCGCCTTGGCGCTGCGCGCCATGGAAGCACCGCTGCGTGAAATCGTCACCAACTGCGGCGAAGAGCCGTCGGTGGTGCTGAACAAGGTCAAGGAAGGTTCCGGCAACTTCGGATATAACGCCGCCAGCGGTGAATACGGCGACATGGTCGCCATGGGCATCCTGGATCCGACCAAAGTCACTCGGACCGCACTACAGAACGCCAGTTCGATCGCCGGCCTGATGATTACCACCGAAGCGATGGTGGCCGAGGCGCCGAAGAAAGACGAGCCGATGATGCCGCCGGGCGGTGGCATGGGTGGTATGGGCGGCATGGATTTCTAATCCAGCCCTGTACATGCAGGCCTGAAAAGAGCCCCGCTTCCGAGCGGGGTTTTTCATTGCAACATTCTTCACATCAACCTGTCATAGAATGCATCATTGCCTCTCCGGAAAAGCCATGCGTCTCATCCTACCTCTGCTGCTGTCCATCAGCGCCACTCCGGTCCTGTCGCAGGACGTTGCGGCCACACCGCCCGTGGTGGTGGCCAATACCGTCGAGGTCAAAGGCGTTTTGCCTGGGCCCGGTTTCTGGCAGGCCAGTAAAGGCGGCAACATCGTCTGGATTTTGGCCTCGATCCGGCCGGTACCCAAGGGCATGGAATGGGAAACCATCAAGCTCGAGCGCCGTCTGGCCCAATCGCAGGCGCTGATCGGTGGGCCATCGGTCAAACTCGACAGCAAGCTCGGTTTCTTTGCCAAAATCGGTTTGGTGCCTTCGCTTTTGAAAGCGCGTAAGAATCCCGATGGCCGTACGCTGCAGGAGATCCTGCAGCCGGAAACCTATCGCCGTTGGCAGGTGATGAAGCAGAAGTACATCGGTAATGACAAGGATATCGAAAGCTGGCGTCCGATTTTCGCTGCGCAGGAATTGTACGAAAAAGCCATCCGCAAGGCCGGCCTAAGCAACAAGGGCATTGTCTGGCCGGAAGCCAAGGACCTGGCCAAGAAAGCCGATGTGCCGGTGACGCGCCCGGAAATCACCGTGGATATCGGCGATCCGAAAAAATTCATCAAGGAGTTCAACAAGCGTGCGCTCAGCGATGTTGCCTGCTTCGAGAAAACTTTGGACAGTATCGAACGCGATGTGCAGTTCATGGGCGAACGCGGGCGTCTATGGGCGGTCGGCGATATCGCTGGCTACCGGCGTATTGCGCAAACCGATTTTTCCGGGGCCTGCATTGATGCCTTGGTCGGTTCCGGTATTGGTCAGAGCGCCGGCTTGGGTGATGTGCAGCAACGTGCACGGAGTGCCTGGCTGCAGGCGGTGGATGCCGCCGTGGCGAAGAATCCTTCTACCGTGGCCGTGGTCAATATCGCCGACTTGATTGCACCCGGCGGATTGCTTGACCGCCTGCAGGCCCGCGGTTATGTCATTACCGAACCAGTGTACGTGCCGTAGGCATTGCCGCACAACTGCGTTAATCTATGGCAAACCCTTTGAGGAAGCGCCGTGGTCCGCCAAGACGAACTGTTCAGTTCCCGCCTGATGGCGTTGGATGCACGCACGGCCGCCGGTCTGCTTGATCTCGAGCATCCCAATCTGGCCGCACAGCAACTCAGTGATCTGCCGCCGGCGCGTGCCATGGCCATCCTGCTGGCCTTGCCGGAAGACGTCCGTGAATCGATCATGACTGCCTGTCAAACCGGCGCGGCCTGGTTGCGCGCCGAACACTACGCGCTGGGCACCGTAGGCAATCAACTGGAAGAACCGGTTGCGGCCTTCCGCAAAGGCACTTCGGTGGCTATGGCAGTCGATCTGTTGCGCGAATTGATGCCGCAACGCGAATTGAACCAAGTCTATGTGGTCGATCCCGAGAACCGTCTGCTCGGTATCGTGGCCTTCCGCGAACTGCTGTTTGCTGAGCGCGGACAAACACTCGACCAAATTATGCAGCGTGATCCCTGCAGCCTGCGTCCCGAATGGCCATTGAATGAGGCCCTGTCGCGACTATCACTTCAGCCGCCGCTGACCTATCCGGTCTGCGACGACGCTAACGTATTGCTTGGCCAGGTGCACACGCACCGGTTGCACCAGCAGCAGGCGTTCGAATTGTCGGGACAGCCTGGCTACCTGGTCGGGGTCGACCATGATGAACAGTGGGCATCCCCGTGGTGGCGTAAATTCCAGTTCCGTCAGCCCTGGTTGCAGATCCATCTGTTCATGCTGTTTGTAGTCGGTGCCATCATCGGCCGCTTCCAGGAAGATATCGCGAAAGCCACACTGCTCGCGATATTCCTGCCGGTACTGGCCGGCCTGTGCCGGACAATCGGGGCGCAGTCTCTGGCCTGTACCCTCCGTGGTCTCAGCCTTTCCAATCCCGCACGGCCGGTCAAACGTCAGGTGCTCAAGGAAACCTGGCTCGGACTGGTCAACGGTGTTCTGACTGGTGTTTTGGCCGGTGTCGGCATGTTTATCATCGCCTCGCGGCATCCGGAGCAGGGCGATCCATTGCCCCTGGCGCTTTTGCTTGCGACGGCGATGGCGCTCAGCTGCATGGTCGCCGGCTTGCTCGGTGCGGCCATGCCCTTGCTGCTCCGCAAGCTTGGCATCAATCCGGCCATGGCCGCCAATCTGGTGCTCTCGGGGTTGTCCGACATGATCTGCATTGGCCTGTTCCTGTGGATGGCGGTGGCGTTTGTCCTATAAGGCTTTACCGCCGGTACTGGCCGGACTGTTGGCCGATCATCCCCATAATGCCCCAAGTTCCGAGGCGCTCGCGCGACTTGTGGCCGCTTCTGATTTCGCTGTTGATGTATTGATTCAGCAACCCGATCTATTGGGCAGGCTTGATGAGCCCTTGCAGTCTCTGCAACTTCCCGATGGCAGAGACGCCGAGTGGCCTGGCCTGATCCGCCGCTGGCGTCGCGCGCAATCACTGAAATTGATCTGGCGGGATGTGCTTGGCATCGATAGCGTCGAGCAGACACTTGCCGGCAGTACCTGGATTGCCGAGCAGGCTTTGCAGACTGGATTTTCGGCCATTGACAGAGTATTGCGCCAAAGTCATGGCACCGTTCGTGACCAGCATGGTCTGGAGCAGCATATGACGGTGCTCGGCCTCGGCAAGCTCGGCGGCGGAGAGCTGAACTTTTCATCCGATGTCGATTTAGTGTATGCCTTCAGCGGGCATGGCATGAGTGATGGCGAACGCCCGATTGCTGCCGAAACGTATTTCACCCGGCTTGGACAACGGCTGGCCAATCTGCTTGATGAGGTCACTGCCGATGGCTTCTGTCATCGGGTTGATCTGCGACTGCGTCCGTTCGGTGCCAGTGGCCGCTTGCTACTGTCGTTCACTGCCATGGAACACTATTTCCAAAGTGCGGGACGTGATTGGGAGCGCTATGCCTGGCTGAAGGCGCGTCCGGTGGCTGGTGACGCCGCTACTGGCTGGCGCCTGCTCGACATGCTGCGCCCGTTTGTATACCGGCGCTATCTCGATTTCACCGCCATCGATGGGTTGCGCGACATGAAGGCGAAAATCGAGGCCGAAGTGCAGCGCCGCGACAAACGCGATGATCTGAAGCTGGGCCCGGGCGGCATCCG
Source organism: Arenimonas sp. (assembly GCF_044348765.1). Taxonomy (GTDB): domain Bacteria; phylum Pseudomonadota; class Gammaproteobacteria; order Xanthomonadales; family Xanthomonadaceae; genus Arenimonas. Next base: position 23,480 of record NZ_JBIKSE010000004.1, on the reverse strand, counting down.
TGAAATCGAATTCTATGTGCAGGCGCTGCAGATCATTTATGGCGGACGCCATAAGGCGCTGCAGGTAAGGAGCCTGCTTGAGGGATTGATGCGTCTTCGGGATGTTGGATTGATCGATCCGCAGGCAGCGGTCATCCTGCATGAAGCCTATCTGTTCCTCAGGCGTCTGGAAAACCGCGTGCAGATGCTGGCGGATGCACAGGTGCACCGGCTTCCGGAACCATCCGAAATCCAGAAGCGTCTGGCCCAGGGATTGGGCTATGCCGAGACACCCGCATTGATTGCCGATTTAGAACGGCACCGGTCCGCTGTTGAACAATTGTTTTCCGGATTGCTCGGCGATCCTGCAGCACAGCCTGCCGCTACCGCTGGCGAGCAGGACCTGCAGGCGATGGGTTTTGCTGATTCTGTCCGGCATACTGATCGCATCACGGCATTATTTGAAAGTGCCGTCACCCAGGCACTGGCGGATCGCTCGAAACAGCGACTGCAGCGCGTCACAGCAGCTTTGATGCTCGCCTGCAGCAAGGCCAGCCACCCGGACGACTGTCTGACCCATGCCATCAGCTTCCTGCAGGCCACCCTCAAGCGCAGCAGTTACATCGCCCTGCTCGACGAGCAGCCGAATGCACTGCAGCGGGTGGTCGATGTTTTTGATGAAAGCCTGTGGATGACCCAGCAGTTAATCGAGCATCCTCTGTTGTTGGATGAGTTGTTGGACAGCCGTATCATCGCGCGTGGATTCGATGCCGAGACCTTGCCGGCACAGATCGATGCTCGGTTGGCCGGACATGCCGAAGATGCCGAGGCCGCGCTGCTCGCTTTGAACGAATCCAAGCTCAGTCTCGGGTTCAAGATTGCCTACCATTTTCTTTTTCACGGCATGGCCGCCACCCAGGCCAGTCGCCTCCTGACCCAACTCGCCGAACAAGTGCTGGAGCGTTGCCAGCGGATTGCCGCCACCGAGCTTTTCCAGCAGCACGGTGCGGTAATGGATTCGGCCTTCGCCGTCATCGGATACGGCAGTCTGGGCGCTTCCGGCTTGTCATTCAATTCAGATCTTGATCTTGTTTTCCTCAATCAAGTCGGGCCGATTCAGGCCAGTGATGGCATACGCAGCCTCGATGCCTCCCGTTATTTCCTGCGTCATGCCCAGAAGCTGATTGCACTGCTGGATCTGACCACGCCCGCCGGCAGTCTGTACGAGACTGATATTCGGCTTCGCCCGGACGGTGCCAAGGGGCTATTGGTCAGCAGCCTCGACAGCTTCGCAACCTATCAGAAACAACGGGCCTGGGTCTGGGAGTTGCAGGCCCTAGTGCGTGCCCGTGCGGTCGCAGGCGATGCCTCGCTGGTTTCGGCTTTCGAAACGCTGCGTGTCGAAATTCTCTGCAGCCCGCGTGATCCAATGGCTTTGAAAGCGGAAATCACCGCCATGCGTCAACGCATGCGGGCCGAGCTCGACCGCGGCTGCGAGGACCGGTTCGATCTCAAGCACGGTCCTGGTGGACTGACCGACATCGAGTTTCTACTGCAGGCGATGGTGCTCGGCCATGCTGCCGAGCATCCGTCGCTGGCGGTATGTCGTGAAAGCTGCGCGCTGGTCACGGCCTTGGTGCAGACCGGTACCATGACCGCGGGGCAGGCCGAAATTCTGATGGATGCCATCGAAGTGCTTCAGGCTGAAAGTCTGCGCTGTCATCTGGCCATGCAGTCACGGGTGGTTGCATTGACCCCAGTGCTGCAGGCCGTGCGACGGGCGGTTGCAACGGTTCTACGCGAGCATGGTTACATTTTTGAGGCCGAGCAATAGTCCCATAATCGGAACAATCTTTTGATTTGTTGCGCTTACCGCGCTTGGTGCATTTCCCGTACCATGAACATCCATTCTCGGAATCCGGTGCGCCGGATTGCCGATATTGATTATTGGAGAAGTCATGAATACTGCTTTGAATGAAACCATGCTTGGTCAGCTGTTCGGAAATGCCCGCACGCACAATGTCTGGCTCGATACGCCGGTACCGGACGCGCTCTTGCAGGCCATCTATGATCAGGTCAAATGGGCCCCGACCGCCGCCAACAGCTGCCCGGTCCGTTTTGTATTTGTGAAGTCGGCCGAGGCCAAGGCCAAGCTGGCGCCGACACTCGATGCAGGCAATCGTGCCAAGACCTTGCAGGCCCCGGTCAATGTCATCGTTGCCACCGATTTCGAATTCTACGAGCAGCTTCCCAAACTGTTTCCGCACACGGATGCACGTAGCTGGTTCGCTGGAAGTCCGGCCAAAATCGAAAGCACCGCAGTGCGCAATGGCAACCTGCAGGGCGGTTATTTCATCCTTGCGGCTCGTGCCATGGGTCTGGACTGCGGTCCGATGTCCGGTTTCAACAATGCCATGGTCGATGACGCGTTCTTCGCCGGCACTTCTTGGAAATCCAACTTTCTGATTAACCTCGGCTACGGTGATGCGACCCAGCTGTTTCCGCGTTCGCCGCGCCTTGAATTCAGTGAAGCCTGCCGTATTCTGTGATTCTACAAAACTTCAATCGCTTACCATGCAAGGAGAACCCATGAAAAATTACGTACTAATCGCTCTCGCCGCTTTCACTCTTTCGGGTGCCGCCGATGCCGCCAAATACGACATCGACCCCGGTCATACCCAGGTCCAGTTCACCTACAGCCATTTTGGCTTCTCCAACATCACCGGCCGTTTCGACCAGATTAGCGGTGAATTCGATCTGGATACCGCCGATTTGTCCAAGTCAAAAATCTCCGTCGAAATTCCAATCGCTTCGATCTCGACCGGCGTGGCCAAGCTCGATCAGCACTTGCAGGGATCAGACTTCTTCGACATTGCGAAATACCCGACCGCTAGCTTCAAGAGCAAATCGGTACATGTCGCTAGCGCCAAGGAACTGCATGTCAGCGGTGACCTGACCATTCACGGCGTCACTAAGCCGGCCATACTGACCGTCAAGATCAACGGCATCGGCAACCATCCGATGAAGAAGATTCCTGCTGCCGGTTTCGATGCCACCACCATAATCAAGCGTTCCGATTTCGGTGTGGGTGCCTATGTTCCGGCGGTCAGCGACGAAGTCCGTATCAGTATCACGCTGGAAGCTACTGCGGCCAAGTAAGGTCCCGTCGCTTCCGGCAAGCGACAGAACCCGCTGCGGCGGGTTTTGTTTTGCCGATTGCCGCCTGAACGGGTAAACTGGTTGTCCATCCAGGAGTCCAGGTATGACCGCCAACGCCGCCAATACGCCGAAAGATACCCTCATTGAAGTGTCGCGTGCGCATCTACCCCTGACCTGCCCGACTCCGGACATGGCGTTGTGGAACCAGCATCCGAAAGTAGTGATTCCCATCGAAGCCAACGGCACCGCCAAGTGCCCCTACTGCGGCGCGGCATACCGTCTGATCGACTGATTCAGTAAGGACTTTTCCCGCCGGGCTGGCGCTTGAAACGGGCATGCAACCAGAGATACTGTTCCGGACAGCGACGGATCATCGCTTCGAATAGCGCCATGATGCGCGTGGTATCGGTAGCCGGATCATCGCCCGGAAAATCCTCCAGAATTTCGCCGATCTCCAGCTCATAGCCGCCGTCGGTTTTACGCCGGTGGAAAAACGGCATCACGGCGGCGCCGCTGAGTTTCGCCAGCTGATGGGTCGAGGTCAGGCTCCAGGCCGGGTTACCGAAAAACGGCACGAACATGCTATCGCCGCGCCGGGTTTCCTGGTCGGGCGCAAACCAAAGAATGCCACCCGCTTTAAGGTGGCGCAGCACAGCGCGCAGCTCTTCGCGCGTATACATACTGTCGGTGTAGGCGCGGCGCCCTTGGCGTACGCTCCACTCGAAGGCTGCGGAATCGAAAGGGCGGTACATGCCGCCGATGGCCACATGACCGGCAAGGATCTTGACACAATACTCCAAGGTCATCAGATGCGCGGAAACCAACAGCACGCCCTTGCCGCAGGCCTGGGCTTGCTTGAGGCGGTCAAGGCCGCTGACCGGCGTCAGCGTATCCGCCGGACGCAGATTGCCCCACCATCCGCGCGCGAATTCGAATAGCGAAAAAGCCATGGAATCGAAACTGTCACGCCAAAGGTTTTCCTGCGCCGCTTCATCCCATTCGGGAAAACATAAACGGATATTGGTGCGTGCGATATGGCCGCGTTCCCGCATCAGCAGACGCATCAGGCGCGCCAACAGCCAGGCCAGAGGCCGGTAGCAGGCCCATGGCAGGTGCGCAATCAGCCATCCGCAGCCGATGCCGATCCAGGATGGCAGGTGCGGGAGCAGGGCGGGGCGAAGGGAGGGCTGCGGCACGCGGGGTGTCCTGGGTTATGCTTAACCAAATGGCTTCTGTATCTTATCCCATCCTCCCACGCCTGATATACGCCGCCTTATGGTTGTTGGCGTTACCGGCCGTAATCGGGTTGCTGCTTTTCCGTAGTCTGGCGCAGCCGGCCTATCGGCGAAATCTGTTCGAGCGTTTCGCCCGCTATCCGGCTGCAGCGAGTGCACCCCTGTGGTGCCATGCCGCTTCCATGGGCGAAGTGCATGCCTTGAAACCTTTGTTGCTGGCCTTGCGTGTAGATTCCCCGAAACTACCGTTGTTGATTACCTGCCAGACCCCAGCCGGTCGTCAAGCAGCGCAGGCGCTTGGATTGATGAACAGCATCGTGGTGTATCTGCCCATCGATCTGACCTGTCTGGCGCGCCGGTTCCTCAAGCATTTCCAGCCGCGCGCCGCCCTCATCGTGGAAACCGAAATCTGGCCGAATCTGTTCCGAGAGATACACCGGGCCGGCATCCCATTGACGATGGTCAATGCCCGCATGTCCGAACGCTCGCTGCGGCGTTACCGGCGATTCGGCGATCTGTTCCGTACCGCTTTGATCTTGCCGGAGGCTATCCTCTGCCAGAGTCCTGCCGATGCCGCGCGTTATGTTGCGGCCGGAGCGCGCGCGGAGGCGGTCGCGGTTACTGGCAATCTGAAATGGGATCTGACGCCGGATGCCGCGACACGGGAAGCCGGGCTCCAGCGACGGGCTTCCTGGCCGCAATCGCCGGTCTGGATGGCAGCGAGTACGCACCCTGAGGAGATGGCGGCGGTACTTGCCACACATCGTGCGGTGTTGGCTCGCTGGCCGACCGCATTGCTGCTGTTGGCCCCCCGGCACCCGGAGCGTTTTGCCGTGGCGGTAACGGCAGCCCAGGCGCAGGGCTTCCGGGTGCAGCGCCGGAGCCGTCAGGCGCACCCATCGACGGCGGCGCAGATTTTCCTGATCGATACCCTCGGCGAACTGCGGGCGTTCATGCCGGGCATGGATCTAGTTTTCGTCGGAGGCAGTTTGCAGGCCATTGGCGGCCATAACGTGCTGGAGCCGGCAGCCGCCGGCGTTCCGGTTCTGGTCGGTCCGCATACCGCCCATTTCGCCGATAGCATCCTTGCGTTGAAGGATGCCGGGGGGCTGCTCGAAGTCGCGGATGCCAGTGCGTTGAAGGATGCCGTGTTGGGTCTTCTGGCGGATGAGTCCCGTCGATATGCCATGGCGGCGCAGAATATGGCCTGTGTCGCCCGAAACCGCGGTGCTTTAGAAAAAACAAAGGCACGGGTCGCCCTGTGCCTTGGTGATCCGGACTGATCGGCCGGTATTACTGCAGTTTGGCTTCAGCGTCTTCGGTCAGGAAGCGGTTGACCGCTTCCACATCCGCGACTTCCAGCGTGCCGGCGGCCTGCTTCAGGCGCAGGGTGTTGACCAGATAGTTGTGGCGCGCACGGGAATATTCGCGGGCGGCGGTGAACAGCTGTTGCTGTGCCAACAACACGTCGACGATGGTGCGCGTTCCGACTTCAAGACCCACTTCCCCGGCCTCCAGCGCCGATTTCGCAGACACCACAGCCAGTCGGCGGGCTTCCACTTCGGCTAGGCCGGATTCCAAATTGCGGTCGGCATTGCGGACTTGGCGGGCGATTTGGCGTTTGGTCTGCTCCAGCTGCTCAGCCGCGATGTCGCGGCTGGATACGGTCTGGCGTACCCGCGATTGGGTGGCGCCGCCGGTAAAAATCGGCACCACCAGCGACAGGTTGACGCCGGTCGAGGTCGAATCCTTGGCCGAGAACGGACCGGTATCGCCGTCTTTCAGAGTGTTGTCACTCCAGCTGGCATTGGCATCGAGATAGGGCAGGTGGCCCGAGCGCGCCAGGCGCACATCGTCTTCCGCAGCTTTCAGAGCGTTTTCGCGCGCAATCACATTGGGATTGTTAATCAGCGCATCGTTGACCAGCTCTTCCGTGGCTTTGCGGGACTCGCCGACCGGCTGGAAATCGTTGGGCAGGCCCTTGATGCGTGATTCCGGCAGCGGACCGGTGATTTCAAGCAGGGCTTCGCGCGCATCGATCAGCACATTGCCGGCCAGAATCGTGTTGGCGCGCGAAGAATCGTAACGGGCACGGGCTTCGTGCACATCGGTGATCGGTGCCAGGCCGACTTCCAGACGTTTTTCGGCCTGATCCAGCTGGCGTTTCACCGCACGTTCTTCGGCACGCGATGCGGCCAGGCTGTCGATGGCGGTGAGCACATTGAAGTAGGCTTCAGAAACACGGATGATCAGGCTATCGTTGGCCGAATCCAGTTCCGAATCCGATTGCAGCGCGCGCGCCTTGCTGCCTGAAAGTCGGGCGTAGTTGCCGTAGTTGTAAATGCTCTGGCTCAGGCTGGCGCTGTTCTGCTGCTGGGTGCTCGAGCTGCTGAAGGTGCTGTTGTTGTTCAGCGTACCGTCGGTATCGCTTTTGTTCAGGCCCACGCGGCCGTTGATCTGCGGCAGCAGATTCGAGCGCGACTGCACTACACCTTCTTTCGAGATGGCATTCTGCGATTCGCTGATGGCCAGTGTCGGGTCGCCTTGACGGGCCTGGGTGTAGGATTGGACCAGGTCAACAGCGAAAGCCGGCGAACAACTCAGTGCCAGCGCGGTGGCCAAGGCCAGGGGGGTCGCTTTGAAACGCATGTGGAATTCCTTGATCAAAGGGAAAAGCGGTCGATCGGCTGTGCGCCGACGAGGTAGGGGATATCGGTTTCGAACAGGCTTTCGGTATCGAAGCCCTGTGCGCTGCGGGTCAGGCATACCGCTTCCTGTGCCGGTGACTGGCCGTGGATGATGAACAGGCGGCCGCCGGGACGTAGCCAGTCCAGAAACACCTGCGGCACATCGGTGACGGCGCCGGTGACCGCGATGGCATCGAACTGCTGATCCGGATTGAAGGCCAATGCATCGGCCTGTTCGTAACGGACATTGTTCAGATCAAGTGCGGCCAATCGGTTTTTGGCATCGGCAATGAAATCGGCATGCAGATCGACGCTGACCAGTGAGCGGCACAGGCTGGCTAGACAGGCGGTGATGTAACCGGTGCCGGTGCCGATCTCCAGCACTTCGTCATTCGGCTGCAGCTTCAGGCCCTGCAGCATGCGGCCTTCCAGCACCGGCTTGAACATCGTTTCGCCATAGCCAATCGGCAGCTCGGTGTCTGCAAAGGCGAGGTCACGGTAGGCCGCCGGCACGAAGTTCTCGCGCGGAACCGCCGACATCGCGGCCAGCACTTGCAGATCGACGATGTCCCAGGGGCGGACCTGTTGTTCGATCATGGCGTGGCGGGCATGTTCAACATTCATCGTCATTACGTTCATTCTCCGGCAAGAGCGCCTATTGTAAGGCTTTTGCCTGTGTGCAGAAAGTGATTATCCCCGTTCGCGCCGGGTTGAAAACGTGCCAAAAGTCATCTTGTCAGGCCGTCAGCGGGCGATAGGCGCGCAGGAACAGGGAAACGACTTCCCGTACGTGTTTTTCGCGTTCGGCTTTGGCTGGCGGCGGACAAAGCCCCATCATCACCCGCATGTAGACCAGACCCTTGAGCAGACAGAAAAAATGTTCGGCGGCCAGACGTGGTTCCGCAATCAGCAATGCGCCGCTGCGTGAGGCCTGTTCAAGGAAGCTGCGCATTTCGGAGAGCATGCGTGCCGGGCCGGCGTTGAAAAACAGACCGGCGTGGTCGCCATCGGCGCCCGATTGCTGGATGATCATCCGGTGCAGCGTCAGTGCCTTTTCGTCCATGATCAGGTCAAGGAAGCCATTGCCGATGGCGCGCAGGGCCTGCTCCAGATCGAGGCCGGGCGCGGGCTTGAAGCTGCTGGCCGGAAGTTGCTGCTCGCAGCAGTCGATTACCGATTGCGTGTAAAGATCTTCCTTGTCGACGAAATGGCTGTACAGAGTCAGTTTCGAAACATTCGCTTTTTCGGCGATTTCCATCATGCTGACGCCGGAAAAGCCTTTGGCCGGAAACAGTTCGGCTGCCGCCTGCAAAATGGCTTGGTGTTTTTCCGGATTTTTCGGCCGGCCGAGTTTTTGGGGATTTCGCAGATTCATCACATTAGTGTACCAATTAGTACAATATAATGATAGTATACCAATTAGTACAATAATTCGGACAGCACCATGCGCCACCAATCCTTTCGCCGTTTTGGCTTTGCCACCGCCCTGTTGCTGACCCTGAGCGCCTGTTCCCGCGGCCCGGAGCCCGATTCCAGGCGCTTGGTGCTGGTGACCCAGGCGCAACCGAGCGGCACGGCATCCCAGATCTTTGCCGGCGAAGTCCGTGCCCGCGAGGAAGTCAATCTGTCGTTCCGCGTGGCCGGTAAAATCGCCACCCGTTATGTGGATGCCGGCGTCCGTGTGCAGGCCGGTCAGATTCTGGCGCGTTTGGATGACAGTGACCTTGCGCTGCAAAGCGAGGCCGCCGAGGCCTCGGTGCAGGCCCTGCGCGCTGACCGGGATCTGGCGGCGGCCGAGTTGGCCCGCTACCGCGAACTGGTCGGCAAGCAGCTGGTGTCGCAATCCCTTTTCGACAGCAAGAAAGCCCAGGCCCAGGCGGCGCAGTCGCGTTACCAACAGGCGGTCGCACAATCCAAGGTCAACAGCAACCAGACCGGCTATGCCGTGATCCGTGCACCGGTCAGCGGTGTCATCAGCCAGCGTCTGGCCGAAGCCGGGCAGGTGGTTTCCGCCGGCCAGCCGGTGTTCACGTTCGCCGCCGACGGCGCCCGCGACGTCGCCATCACCGTGGCCGAACAGCATTTGCCGAATCTGCGTGCAGGGCAGCCGGTGAAAGTCGAGTTGTGGACACAGGAAGGCACCGTGTACGACGGCAAAATCCGTGAAATCGGCGCCGCCGCCGATGCCTTGACCCGTACCTATGCTGTGCGGGTAGCACTCGATGATGCCGCAGCGGTGACCCAGCTCGGCCAGAGCGCACGGGTGTACATGGCGGAACGCGGTAATCAGGGCCTCTCGGTGCCCTTGTCGGCCTTGACTGAAAGCAATGGCAAGCCAGCGGTGTGGGTCGTCGGGCGTGACCAACGTCTGCAGAAACGCGGCGTCAGCGTGCGTCGCTACGGTGCCCGCAGCGCTGAGATCACAGCGGGACTGGCGCAGAACGAGTGGATTGTGCAGGCCGGCGTGCATCTGCTGCGCGACGGTGAAAGCGTGCGCGCGGTCGATGCCGACAACCGGCCGGTGCCGATGGGCGGTGCCGCCAAGGCAGCGCAATGAGCGTCAATCTTTCCGCCTGGGCGATCAAGAACCGCACCTTGGTGCGATTTGCCATGCTGGTGCTGGCACTGGTCGGCATTTTCAGCTACCAGAAACTCGGCCAGTCGGAAGATCCGCCGTTTACCTTCAGGGTTATGGTGGTGCAAACGTACTGGCCGGGTGCGACGGCGGCTGAAGTCAGCCAACAGGTGACCGACCGCATTGAAAAGAAATTGCTGGAAACCGGGCAATACGAATTCCTGCGCTCGTATTCCAAGCCCGGCGAGTCGATGGTGATGTTCATGGCCAAAGACGCCATGACCTCCGACCATGTTCCCGAGCTCTGGTATCAGGTGCGCAAGAAGGTCGGAGATATCCGGCATACGCTGCCGCAGGGCGTGCAGGGCCCGTTTTTCAATGACGAATTCGGCGACACCTTCGGCAACATCTATGCGCTCAGTGGCGACGGTTTCGATTACGCCACGCTCAAGAACTACGCCGAGCGCATCGAGCTCGAACTGCACCGTGTTCCGGATGTGGCGAAGGTTGAACTAGTCGGTCTGCAGAACGAAAAAATCTGGATCAATCTGTCCAATACCAAACTGGCCACGCTCGGCCTGTCGATGTATCAGGTACAGCAGGCCATTGACGCCCAGAATGCAGTCAACAGCAGCAGTTTCTTCGAAACCGAGACCGACCGGGTACAATTGCGCGTGAGCGGCGGATTCCAGTCCATCGATGAAATCCGCAATTTCCCGGTACGCGCCAACGGCCGCAATTTCCGGCTCGGCGAAATCGCCGAAGTGTCTCGTGGTTTCGCCGATCCGGCTGCACCGAAAATGCGTTTCCTGGGCAAGCCAGGCATCGGCATTGCGGTCTCGATGCGCAAGGGTGGCGACATCATCGCACTCGGCGAACAGCTGGAAACGGAATTCCAACGCCTGCAGAAAACCCTTCCTTCCGGTATCTTGCTCGAGAAGGTGTCCGACCAACCGGCGGTGGTCAAGCATTCGGTGCGTGAATTCGTCCGCGTCCTGGCCGAGGCGGTGATCATCGTGTTGCTGGTCAGCTTCTTCTCGCTCGGCAAGCGTCCGGGCCTGATAGTGGCTTTGTCGATTCCGTTGGTGCTGGCAATGACCTTCGCCACCATGTACTACTTCGGCATCGGTTTGCATAAGATCTCACTCGGCGCGCTCATCCTCGCGCTTGGCCTTCTGGTTGATGATGCCATCATTGCCGTCGAAATGATGGCCATTAAAATGGAGCAGGGCTTCGACCGGCTTTCGGCGGCGGCGTTCGCCTACACCAGTACCGCCTTCCCGATGTTGACCGGTACCTTAATCACCGCTGCCGGCTTCCTGCCGATCGCCACCGCCAATTCCTCGACTGGGGAATACACGCGCTCGATCTTCCAGGTTGTCACCATTGCCTTGTTGCTGAGCTGGATCGTGGCGGTCATCTTCATTCCCTTCCTGGGCTACCGGCTGCTGCCGGATGCGCATACGGCGGATACGCCATCGGAACGCAAACCGTCCCGGTTCAAAGAGCGTATTTCGCATCTGCTTCCCGCACGGGCACAGGCTTGGTTGGCGGAGTCCGGCGCCACGCATCAAGATCCCTATGGCACACCGTTTTACCACCAACTCAAACAGTGGGTCGGCTGGTGTCTGCAGCACCGGCGCGCGGTGATTCTGGGTACCATCGCCGCCTTCGTGGCTTCGGTGCTGCTGTTCCGGTTCATTCCGCAGCAGTTCTTTCCGTCCTCCACAAGACTCGAACTGATGGTCGATGTGGAACTGGCCGAAGGCGCTTCGCTGAAGGACACCCAGCGCATTACCGAGCGGTTGGAGCGCGAACTGGCCAAGCGTAAGGATCTAGTGAACTACGTCAGCCATATCGGCGCCAGTTCGCCACGTTTCTATCTGCCGCTCGACCAGAAATTGCCACAGGCCAACTTCGCGCAATTCGTCATCCTGACCAAGGACATCGAATCGCGCGAGCGGACACGGACCTGGCTGATCCAGCTCATGCATGAAAAATTCCCGACTGTACAGACCCGGGTATGGCGCCTTGAAAACGGTCCTCCGGTCGGCTATCCGATCCAGTTCCGGGTTTCCGGGGAACACATCGACGAAGTCAAACGCCTTGCCCATGCCGTGGCGAACAAAGTGCGTGCCAATCCGCATGTTGTCAATGTCAATCTGGATTGGGACGAGCCCAGCAAGATCGTGCGTCTGAACATCGACCAGGACCGCGCACGCGCACTCGGCATCACCTCCACTCATCTAGCGGCGTTCCTGCGCGGTTCGCTTTCAGGCACCACGGTCAGCACCTACCGCGAAGGCAATGAGCTGATCGAAATCCTGCTGCGCGGTCCGGACAACGAACGCGCCAACCTCGATCTGCTCGACAGCCTGTCGGTACCGGTTGACTCCGGTGCCAGCGTTCCGCTGTCACAGATCGCCTCGCTCGAGTACACCATGGAAGACGGCATCATCTGGCACCGTAACCGGCTGCCAACCATTACCGTGCGTGCCGATATTTACGATGAGACCGCACCGCCGACGGTGACCGCGCAGATCCTGCCGGAACTGGAAAGCATCCGTGCCGCGCTGCCGAACGGTTATCTGCTGGAGACCGGCGGCACCGTGGAGGACTCCGACCGCGGCTCGAAATCGGTTGCTGCCGGCATACCCTTGTTCCTGCTGGTGGTGATGACCCTGCTGATGCTGCAGCTGAGAAGCTTCCGGCGTGCGTTCATGGTGCTGTTGACCGCTCCACTGGGGCTGATCGGGGTGACCGCTTTCCTGCTGATTTTTCGCGTGCCGTTCGGCTTCGTGGCCATGCTCGGCACCATCGCGCTGTCCGGCATGATCATGCGTAATTCGGTGATTTTGGTCGATCAAATCGATCATGATATCCGGGCCGGTAGCGCGCCGTATGCCGCCATTATCGATGCCACTGTACGCCGTTTTAGACCGATCGTGCTGACTGCATTGGCTGCTGTACTGGCGATGATTCCGCTGTCGCGTAGCGTATTCTTCGGGCCGATGGCGGTGGCGATAATGGGCGGGTTGATTGTGGCGACCGCGCTGACCGTGTTTTTCCTGCCGGCGCTGTATGCCGCCTGGTTCAAGGTCGAATGCGACACGCCCGCGCAATCAGTGCCGTAAAGAATCGGAGCCTGCTGATGCAGAAAGTCGACATTGCCATCAACGATGACCGCCTGATCGCTCATCTTTTTCCTGCGGCAACAGGTTTCCGGCGCGGTCGCAGTGTCATCGTTGGTCCGGCCACGGCGGTGCCGCAGACGTTTTACTACAACTTCTGCAAGTATCTTTCCGGCCACGGATACGACGTGCTTACCTTCGATTTCCGGAGCGTCGGTCAATCGAAACTGCGTCCAATCCGTGACTATGCGGATATCGGATTTTCCTCATGGGCCGAGCAAGATTACCCGGCGGTCATCGACTGGATGCGCGCACGCCATCCGAGCCAGCCGCTGTACATCGTTGGTCACAGTGTCGGCGGTTGGATGCCCGCGTTGACCTATGCCAGTCCGCGCATTGACGGCTTGCTCGGAGTCGCCGCCTTGTCCGCGTATTGGCCCTTGATGGCACGTCCGCATCGTTATTTCCATTGGTTCGCCTGGACGGCCCTGGTGCCGGTAACCACGGCCTTATTCGGATACTGGCCGGGCTGGGCAGGCTTGAGCCATGATCTGCCGGCGAAACTCGGCCGCGAATTCGCCGAATGGGCTCAGCAGGCCGATTTCGTATTCGATGCCCGCCAGTTCGATCCCCGTGGCAATGCTTTGGCGTTCAAAGGCCACCTGCATCTGTACCAGGTCAGTGACGACCCCTGGGGCACCCCGGAAGCGGTGCGCAGCCTGATTGCGCATTATCCGAACGCGCGCAGTGTCGCCATGGAAACCCTGCGTCCTGCGGATTTCGGTGGCCGTGCCATCGGGCATCTGAATTTCTTCCGCAGTATCCATAAAGACACCCTCTGGCCACATGCCCTGAAGCAGCTCGAGGCCTTCGGCGGATAAACGCCGCATAACCAGCGTAGCGGGCGGCATCGCCAATGCCTCCGGCTTTTGCTCTAATAGGCCGAAACTCCGCTGAGGAATACCTTATGTCCACTTCGACTAGCAAAAGCGCCTGGATTCTTGCCGGCGGTATTCTGTTCGGCCTGTTGCTGCTGGGCCTGACTCTCGGTCAGAGCCTGATCCGGTTCAAGGAATACGAACGCACGGTGACGGTCAAAGGCCTGTCGGAGCGCAATGTGCCGGCAGATACCGCGCTGTGGCCGGTGACCTTCGCCGCCAGCGGTAACGAGCTTTCCGCGGTGTATACGCAGCTGGAGAAAGACAGCGGCAAGGTCCGTCAGTTCCTTCTCGACAAGGGGTTCAGGGCGGAGGAGATCACGCTGTCGGCGCCGAACGTGAATGACAAGGGCCAGTACGCCGACGACAACCGCGGTGGCTTGCGCTATTACGCGACGCAGACCGCCACGGTGTACACCAAGAACATCGATTTGGTACGCGCGATGAACACCCAGATCGCCGAGCTCGGCAAGCAGGGCGTCGGTGTCGGCGGCGGCTATCAGTCCACCGATTATCAATTCTCCGGACTGAATGCGCTCAAACCGCAGATGATTGAAGAAGCGACTCGCAATGCTCGCCAGGTTGCCCAAAAATTCGCGGAAGACTCCAACAGCAAGCTCGGCAAGATCAAATCAGCCAGCCAGGGTCAGTTCAGCCTGGAGGCGCGCGATGCCAATACCCCACATATCAAGGCCGTGCGGGTGGTGGCAACGGTCGAGTATTACCTCTCGGATTGAGCCGTTCAGGTGCGAACCCGTCGATTGTGGGACAATAGTCATCAATTCATCCAGAGTACGCCGTCATGAGAAAAGCCCGCGCCCGTCGCCGCGCTGCCCGCCTGAAAGGCCGGTAAGCCCAAGAAACCCGCCGAATGGCGGGTTTTTTATGGTCTAATACGCACTCAAGCAGGGGTGCCGGACGGCTGAGACATACCCTTAGAACCTGATGCGGTTAACACCGCCGGAGGGAGCTTCGGACTCGATCATCGGGCCGCCTGCGTTCATTGCCCGAGGATTTCCATGAACGCGCTACTCAATCCGCTGCAGCAGCAGGCCCAGACCCTTTCCGAATCGGTAACCGCGCCGATTCCCGGCTCCCGCAAAATCCAAGTCGAAGGCTCACGCCCGGACATCCGCGTGCCGATGCGCGAAATCGCGCTGTCGCCGACGCCGAAGCTGTTCGGTGAAGATATCAACCATCCGTTCTGCGTATACGACACCTCCGGTCCGTACACCGATGCCGGTATTGCCATCAATCTGCTCGCCGGCTTGGCGCCGGTGCGCTCGGCCTGGATTGCCGAGCGCGGCGACAGCGAAATCCTGGGCGGTCTGAGTTCCGAGTTCGGCCGCTCCCGCGAACGCGACGCCGCGCTCGACGGCGTGCGTTTCGGCAACCGGCCACTGCCGCGGCGAGCGCTGGCCGGCGGCAATGTCAGCCAGATGCATTACGCCCGCCGGGGCATCATCACCCCGGAAATGGAATACATCGCCATCCGCGAAAACCAGCGTATCGATTCCATCAGCGACGCGCATCTGCTGCGCCAGCACCGGGGCGAGAATTTCGGCGCCAGCATTCCGCAGAAGATCACCCCCGAGTTCGTACGCAGTGAAGTGGCGCGTGGCCGTGCGGTGATTCCGGCCAACATCAACCATCCGGAATTGGAGCCGATGATCATCGGCCGCAATTTCCTGACCAAGGTCAATGCCAACATCGGCAATTCGGCGGTGTCTTCCGGCATTGCCGAAGAAGTGGAAAAGCTGGTCTGGTCGATCCGCTGGGGCGCGGACACGGTGATGGATCTGTCGACCGGCAAGAACATCCACGAAACCCGCGAGTGGATCCTGCGTAATTCGCCGGTACCGATCGGTACCGTCCCGATCTACCAGGCGCTGGAGAAAGTCGACGGCCGTGCCGAGGAACTGACCTGGGACATCTTCCGCGACACCTTGATCGAGCAGGCCGAGCAGGGCGTGGATTACTTCACTATTCACGCCGGCGTATTGCTGCGCTATGTGCCGATGACCGCCAAGCGCGTCACCGGCATCGTCTCGCGCGGCGGTTCGATCATGGCAAAGTGGTGCCTGGCGCATCACAAGGAAAATTTCCTGTACACGCATTTCGAAGACATCTGCGAAATCATGAAAGCCTACGACGTCAGCTTCTCGCTCGGCGATGGCCTGCGTCCGGGCTCGATCGCCGACGCCAATGACGAGGCCCAGTTCGGTGAGTTGGAGACGCTCGGCGAGCTGACCCAGATTGCCTGGAAGAACGATGTGCAGACCATCATCGAAGGCCCAGGCCATGTGCCCATGCACCTGATCAAGGAAAACATGGACAAGCAGCTGCGCGAGTGCGGCGAAGCGCCGTTCTACACACTCGGCCCGCTGACCACCGACATCGCGCCGGGCTACGACCACATCACCAGCGCCATCGGCGCGGCCATGATCGGTTGGTACGGCACCGCCATGCTCTGCTATGTGACTCCGAAGGAACATCTCGGCCTGCCCAACAAGCAGGACGTGCGCGAAGGCCTGATGGCCTACAAGATCGCTGCGCACGCCGCCGATCTGGCCAAAGGCCATCCAGGCGCACAGGCGCGCGATAACGCACTGAGCAAAGCCCGTTTCGAATTCCGCTGGGAGGACCAGTTCAATCTCGGTCTGGATCCGGAACGTGCGCGCGAATACCATGATGAAACCATGCCCAAACAGGCGCACAAGGTCGCGCACTTCTGCTCGATGTGCGGGCCGCACTTCTGTTCGATGAAGATCAGCCAAGACGTGCGCGAGTTCGCCGACCAGCAGGATGTGGCCAAAGGCATGGCCGAGAAATCCCAGGAATTCCTGGCACAGGGTGCCGAGGTCTACCGGCCGGAATAGCCTTTATTGCCTGACTGGCGCGGCCTGCAGCGAAACCCACTTGCTGCCGCTGTCCAGTGCTTGCGTGCCGATTTCGCTGAAACCAAACCGGTCATGGAAGCGCCGCGACGGCTCGTTCGGTGGTTCGATATTGTATTCGCAGGTCAGCACCGGAACGCCCTGCGCACGTGCATGTTCGAACAGCGCCTCGTACAGGCGGGTGCCGAGTTTCAGTCCGGCATGTTCCGGTGCGATGACAATCCGGTCGATGTATAGAAATACCGGATACCGTGCAGCGAAGAAATCATAATTGGGATTGGCGTAGCCGGCGCGTTCGCGCATGGCCAGCAGAAAGCCGACGACGGTGCCGTCAACGGTAATAACCCAGTTGCAATTTGCCATCGTCTGCAATTCCTTCAGCCGCAAAGCATCCATCGCACTGGTGTGCTGCACGGCGGCGGCATTGAGTTCGACGATCCGCTCGAAGTCGCCTTGCGATATATCGCGGATGGCAATTCTATACATCATTGGGTCCGTCGTAAACCGAGGGTTTCTTTGGTAGACCGGGGGCTGTAGGTGAACCATTCAAAATCGGCATAATTATCTGACTTCAATCCGTTGGATGTTGCGTACAGACCGATAAAAACACCGGTGTAGTTGAAGCCGCGAAGCACAGCAGGAGAGAGTGTCGAGCCATCGATTACTGGACCTGTCGCCAACCATGACTTGCCATCCAATGAAAAATAAAATTGGTAAGCAAGTGCATTGCCAGTGACCTTTAGGAAAACTTTTGTTTCCGATATGGCCTGTTCCGATAAAATAGTCGGCCCGGCCTCGGTCATTTGAGAGACGCGGATGACATTTTTCCCGCTTACCGATTTGGCCAAAGTCATCGCATATGCCGCATTGTCTTTTTGAACGATGGCAAGGCCGGCTTCTTCATGATGTTCCGGTGAAAAGGCCATTACAGTGCTGGATTCGAACTGGAAATGGCGTTGTCGAATGCCGACAAAACTGTATTGAGTACGTTCGGCAAAAGCACCCGGTTGTGGAAACAGCCTTAGTTCGCCTGTATTGTCCCGAAGGTTGTGGAAAGGACGGATTGGTGCACGCCGGAACGTCCATTCGGGATTCAACGCCGTGGTATTGAATTCATCCCTGAATTCGGCAGGGGCTGCCTGGGGTAGGGCGGGAAAAGGCAATGGAAAATGAGATTCCACTTTGCCGCTATCCGGGCTGAACACCGGAAAGGTCTGCTTGTTTTCTTTCCACCATTCGCGCTCGCTTTCCCAGAGGACCGGCACCAGAAACGTCTCTCTCCCCAGAATGCCATGTCTGCCATCCAGTAGCCGCCAGCCCAACGCCACCGCATACCACCGACCATCATCGAGTTCAACCAGATCGGCATGTCCAATCCCGGTAATCGGATGGTCGTAGCTGAGGTTGCGGTGCGTGAGAACCGGGTTTCGTGGGTTGTTTTTGTAGGGGCCGGTGATGGTATCGGCCACTGAGATGGAAACGGCATGTTCATAGGATGTGCCACCCTCAGCGATCAGAAGATAATATCGTCCATTCCGTTTGTAGATATGCGGACCTTCTGCCCAGACGCCCTGGCAGCAGCCGCGTCCGATGAAATGTCTGGGGCCTTTCAGGACAAAACGCTTTAGGTCAAGCTCCTGCAACCAAATCTCAGCCTGTCCATCGAATTCGGGATCCGGAGGAATCCAGTTTGCCGTATACCAGACACGACCGTCATCATCGAAGAACAGCGAGGGATCGATGCCAACGGCATCGGTAATGATTTTCGGTGCGGACCATGGTCCTTCAGGGTTTCTTGCCGTGACGATGAAACTGGCCATCTTCCCATCAACGATGCGGGTAGTGACGACATAGAAAGTACCTTGATGGTAACGGATAGTTGCTGCCTGCACGCCGCCGCTGGATTCAACCATGTGGAGGCCGGAAACATTGGGATCTGAAAGCGCATGTCCTATCAAAGTCCAATTTACCAAGTCGCGGCTTTTGTAAATGGGAAGCGCCGGAAAGTATTCAAAGCTGGAGCTGACTAGATAGAAGTCCTGACCAACACGGACGATCGAAGGATCTGGCGCGAAACCCGGTATTACGGGGTTGCTGAATTTCCCGGAAGCTGCTGCATACTCATGACCGGCTGGCATTGCAAATGCCAGACCAGAGGCGAGAGACATAAGTAAAGCCAGAAAAGGGCTTTTCATTGACGGCATGCCGAACTCCGGTTTGTAAAGTTGAAGAGGAATCAAAATTTCTGAAAGGAGCTCATGGCAGTTGCAGCAGCGCGACCGGTGACCTTCCGCTTGCAGCGCAGATCAGACCAAGCACGCGTGCCGGCTCGCTGCCCAGCCAATCCCAGTGGAAACGCCAAGTCCAGTTATGCGCACCGATGGTGCCGGGCACATTCATCCGGTGCGCACCGTCCAGACCGAGCACGTCTTGTAGTGGAAATACTGCGATGTCCGCCACTGAATTGCAGCAGGCGCGGATCATTGCCCAATGCACATCGCCGGCATCGGTGGCCAGATAACTGCCGGCATAAACGCGTTCACGTTCGCTGGCCGAATCCCACCAACCGCGCACGGTGTCGTTGTCGTGAGTACCCGTATAGGCCACGAAATTCCGGCTCCAGTTGTGCGGCAGGAAATCATCGGTACCGTCGGTACCGAAGCCGAACTGCAATATTTTCATGCCAGGGAAGGCGAAGCCATCACGCAGCGCGATGACGTCTTCAGTAATCAGTCCGAGGTCCTCGGCGACAATCGGAAGCCGGCCAAGCATACGCTCGATGGCTTCAAACAAGGCCTTGCCTGGGCCAGGAACCCATCGGCCTTCTTCGGCGGTCGGACAGCTCGCAGGAATTTCATAATAGCCGGCGAAGCCACGGAAGTGGTCGATCCGGAACACATCGGCTTGATTCAAGGCCCGTTTCAGTCGGGCGCTCCACCAGGCGTAATCTTCTTCCGCCATTTTATCCCAGCGGTACAGCGGGTTGCCCCAGCGTTGCCCGGTCGGTGCCATTGCATCCGGCGGGCAACCGGCGACCACGGTAGGCTGGAAATGTTCATCAAGTGTATACAGGTCCGGACGCGACCAGCAGTCGGCGCTATGGTGGGCGATAAATATCGGTAGATCGCCCATGATGGCGATACCTTTTCCGTTGGCATACTGCTTTAGCGCGGCCAGCTGGGTGTCGAAGCACCACTGCACAAACGCCCAGAATGCGATTTCATCCTGCAGACGCGTTCGTGCGTCGGCCAGAGCGGAGGTTTCGCGACGGCACAATGCCTCCGGCCAGTGCCACCAGGCCTTGCCGGCGTTTTCGGTTTCCAGGGCCATGAACAGCGCGTAATCATCCAGCCAGGACGCTTCGCGGCTGCGCCATGCGGAAAACGCGGCCTGTTCGCCAGCATTGTTCTTGGCCACAAAGCCGGCAAATGCGGCGCGCAGCTGGATCAGCCGCCAAGGCACCACCTTTGCGAAATCCACGCGCAATGCGTTGAATCCATCCTTCGGCATTTCCGGTTTGCCCAGCCAGCCGGCCATCAGCAGCGGCTCAAGCGCCACCATCAAGGGCGATCCGGCAAAGGCCGACACGCTCTGGTACGGCGAGTCGCCGGGTCCGATTGGCGTGGTCGGCAGCCACTGCCAGATCTTCTGTCCGGCCGATGCCAGCCAGTCGACGAATCGGAATGCATCCGGTCCGAAGTCGCCGATGCCGTTTGGGCCGGGCAGTGAAGTGACATGCAGCAGCACACCGGCTTGGCGTTGTTGCAGATCGATCATGGATGAAACTCCTGTGCAATTTGGGCGCGCGCGAGAATCAGCAGAGAGTGCGCGGGAACGTTGATATGATAAATCGGTTCGTGCGAGGCCGCTGCTTCCGGTGCGGTGGTATCCAGCACGATCCGCCACGGACCATGCGCGAGAGCGACCTCGCGGTCGGCGTTCTGCGGGTTGAACACTACGCAGGAATCCGGCACCGCCTCCGCGCTGTCCTGCACCTGGCAGGCGAACACGCTGTCGCTGCGGTCGTGCCAGTCGGCAATGGCCATGCGTTCGCCGGCTGCGGTATACCAGTGCAACTGCGGTGTGCTGCCAGTGTCGCCTTCGTCGGCGAACCAGCGCGGATGGCGCAGCAGCGGATTGATGCGGCGAAGCGCCGCCAGCTTCGAAACCAGCAGGGCCGTGCCCGGATCGCGGTCGCCGGCGGACCAATCCAGCCAGCCGGTGGGATTGTCCTGGCAGTAGGCATTGTTGTTGCCGTTCTGCGAGTTGCCAAGTTCATCGCCGGCGCACAGCATCGGTGTGCCCTGTGCCACCATCACCGTCGCCAGCAGGGCGCGCCGAACACGAATGCGTATATCGCGGATGGCGGCATCATGGCTGTCGCCTTCGGCACCGAAGTTGACGCTGATCTCATGGGCATGGCCGTCACGGTTGTCTTCGCCGTTGGCCTGATTTCGTTTCTGGGTGTAACTCACGGCATCCTGCAGCGTGAAGCCGTCATGCGCGGCCACGAAATTGACACTGGCGACCGGCTGCCGGCCACCATGGTGGAACAGGTCGCTCGATCCGGTAACCCGGCGCGCGAATTCACCGCGGCTGACGCCGGTACCCAGCCAGTAGCCGCGCACGGCATCGCGGAAGCGGTCATTCCACTCCAGGAATTTTCCGGGGAAACGGCCAAGCTGATAACCGCCGGGGCCAGTGTCCCAGGGCTCGGCGATCCAATGCACACCGGCCAAAACCGGATCCTGGCGCAATGCCGTGAAAAACGGAGCCGAGGCATCGAAGCCCTGCCGGGTGCGGCCGAGCACCGGTGCCAGATCGAAACGGAAGCCGTCAACACCCATCACTTCGACCCAATAGCGCAGCACATCCATCACGAACTGCGCCACACGCGGATGTACCACGCGCAGGGTGTTGCCGCAGCCACTGTGATTTTCGTAACGGCTGCGGTCATCCGGCACCAACATATACCAGCTGGCATTATCGAGGCCGCGGAAACTTAAGGTCGGGCCGTCGGCACCGCCTTCTGCAGTGTGATTGAACACCACATCAATGACCACTTCCAGACCATGCGCATGCAGGGTGTGTACCATCTGCCGGAATTCTTCGCGCTGCGTCTCCGGCGTTCTAGCCGCACACAGACGCGGATCCGGACAGAAAAAACCGATCGGATTGTATCCCCAGTAGTTGATCAGGCCTTTTTCGGTCAGATGCCGCTCGCTGAGTGCGTACTGCACCGGCAGCAGAGACAGTGTGGTGACTCCAAGCTTTTTGAAATGTGCGATGGCCGCCGGATGCGCGAGCGCCGCGAAACTGCCACGCAGTTCCTCCGGAATACCCGGCAGCTGCATGCTGAAACCTTTGGCATGCAGTTCGTACAGCACCACGTCGGCCGCGGCATGGCGCGGCCGGTTGCCGCTGCCCGGTCCCGGCCCTGGATCGGCCAGCACACGGCTTTTCAGTGAACTGGCGCCGTTGTCGCAGGCGTCGGCTCGGCGGTCGCCTTCCGGGTGATCACGCAGACAGCCATGGTGTTGGTCCTGCCAGTCGAAATGGCCTTCGATGGCGCGCGTATAAGGATCAAGCAGCAGTTTGTTGGCATTGAAACGCCTTCCGTTTTCCGGCCGGTATTCGCCGTGCGCGCGGTAGCCGTAATACAGTCCTGCCGTGGCGCCGTCAAGAAAACCATGAAAGATGCCGTCGTCCGGACCGTGTAAACGGTAGCGTTTCAGTTCGGTGGCGCCATCATCGGCATACAGACAGAGCTCGATGGCTTCGGCACGCTGCGAAAAGACCGCGAAGTTGACGCCGCTTTCGCCGGCATGCGCGCCCAGTGGCGCATCCCGTCCCGGCTCCAGACATTCGGGCAGAACAGTCATGATGACGGTACCAGAAACACAGTGGACAGCGGTGGCAAGCTTACGGCCAGCGAATTGGCATGGCCGTCGGCGGCTAGGACCTCGCTTTGCAGCACGGCACCGGTATTGCCCACATCGCTGCCGCCGTAATGGCGCGAATCGGTATTCAGGGCCTCCTGCCAACGCGAGCTCAAGCCTTCCGGAAGACCAATGCGGTAACTCGGACGCGGCACCGGCGTCATGTTGGAGAGCACGATGACATGATTTCCGCAGCCATCATCGCGCAGCCAGGACAGTACCGAATTATCGGCATCACCGCCATTGAGCCATCGGAAGCCTTCGGGCTCGCAGTCTTTGGTGTGCAGAGCCGGCTGTTCGCGGTACAGCATATTGAGATCGCGGATTAGTCGCTGGATGCCGGCATGACGCGCATCCTCCAGCAGCGACCAGGGCAGGGCTTGGTCATGCCGCCATTCGGTCGGCTGTGCGAATTCCTGACCCATGAATAGCAGCTTTTTGCCCGGATGGCCCCACATGAAACCGTAATATGCACGCAGATTGGCAAAGCGCTGCCAGTCATCGCCCGGCATCTTGGCCAGCAGTGAACCCTTGCCGTGGACCACTTCGTCATGCGAAAGCGGAAGTATGAAATTCTCGCTGAAGGCATACACCAGACTGAAGGTGATTTTGTCGTGATGCCAACGCCGGTGTACCGGATCTTCATGCATGTACTGCAGGGAATCATTCATCCAGCCCATATTCCATTTGAAATGGAAACCCAGACCGCCGGCAGGCACAGGCGCGGTCACGCCCGGGAATGCGGTCGATTCCTCGGCCATGGTGATGGCGCCGGGATTGCCACCGATTTCGGTATTGATGCGCTGGAACAGGGATATCGCTTCCAGATTCTCACGGCCACCAAAGGCATTCGGCAGCCACTCGCCGGACTTGCGTGAATAGTCGCGGTAAAGCATTGAGGCGACCGCATCGACACGCAGACCATCGACGCCCCAGCGCT
>NZ_JBIKSE010000003.1:0-69197 GCF_044348765.1 Arenimonas sp. | reverse complement strand
CAGCATTGGCATCAGGCTGAAATCCAGCCATCGCTGTATTTTGCGCGAACCAGTTGGGCGGCTGCCCAGGATACCGAGAAAACGAATCCCGGCAAAGCGCAGAAGATCTGGCATTCTGACCATAACGGCGGCGGTGAACATGCCTATGGTCAGGGCTACAATAGATTGCTGGCGGGCAACATCGACTTTGAAGCCGATCCCATCGCGTATCGGGCCTTGTGGGAGTTTGCCCGGGATTTGAAAGGCATCATTCAATTGCAAGAATAGTTTGGCAGAACAGCGCAAAGACTTATCGAAACGGCAATCAATTAACAATTGACCAATTGACTTCATTTTAATGGGAGAAATGCCATGGCTGACCAAAAAAACAGCAAAGAAATTACCAAGCAAGAATTGAATATTGCGTTCGCCCAGTCAGTGCTGACGTTCGCCATCATGGATATCAGGAAAAATGGTGTTGAGCGGGAGGATGACTACATGACCCCGATGCTGACCGCCGTTAAAGCATTACAAAACAAATACAGTGAAACTGACTTATGCAAAATGATGAAATCACTTGCCGATGTCGCTGATGATATGTTTGGTAAAGCCGGAGTCGAAACCTTCATGGATGTGCAGCCATAAGCACGTCCCGCGATTGGCGCGCGTTGGACTTGTCCCCGGGGCGCCGCAGCCTCTTGGAGGCCAGTGCCGGTACCGGTAAAACCTGGACCATCAGCGTGCTGTATCTGCGCCTGCTGTTGGAGCACGGCATGACGCCGCGCCAGATCGTGGTGACCACGTTCACTAATCCCGCCGCGGAGGAATTACGCGAACGTCTGCGCGCACGCCTGCTGTGGGCGCTCGCCTTTGCCTCCGGCCGCAGCGCGTTTACTTCGAAAGCCGATGTTCTGGATGAACAATGGTTGCAGACCCGGTGGCAGCAGTCGCCGGAGTTGCAGAAATCCGATGGCCAGCGCCTGCAGGTGGCGCTGGCCGAGCTCGACATGGCGCCGATTACCACCCTGCATGGATTGTGCCAGCGTATTTTGTCCGATCATCCGTTTGCTTCCGGGTCGCTATTCAACGGCGGCGAATTGATCAGCGGTGCGGCCCTGCATGCCGAATTGGCCAAAGATCTGCAACGCCGGCTGTTGCAGGGCGACGCCGATCAGGATGCGCTGATCCGTTTGCAGCGCAGCGCCGGTGTGCAGCCCGGTGCGGAAACGCTGAAACGTATTCTCGGTCAGCTGCTGATGCCGGGCAGCGCGATCCGCGGCTTTGATGATGCGGAACTGGACTGTCTGTTGCCTAAGGCGCGCGCCCAGGAATTACGCGATGTCGTGGCATGCTTTGGCAAGACGGCCAAGCTGGGTAAAGCCTTCGAGCGTTTGGCCAACCTCCTGGAAGACCGGGAAGCACATGAAAACATGGATTCGGATTTCGAGAGCGTGCTCATTAACGCGCCCGCACTCACCGGCGTTCTGAAAGGCTGCAAAGAGGATCCGCGCCTGCCCATTGCGGCGGACTTTGCCGTATCGGTTGCGGAAAGCGGCGTGCTGTATTTCAAGGTTCTGCGTTTCTGGAAGGCGGTGGCCGACTGGGCCACCATCCAAGCCAAGACCCGTTTGGCGGCACGCAGTCAACGCAGTTTCGATGCCTTGCTGACCGATGTGCATGCCGCCCTGCACGGCGATGCCGGAAGGGCTTTGGCCGATACGCTGCATGCGGCCTGGCCGGTGGCGCTGGTGGATGAATTCCAGGATACCGATGGCATCCAATACGGCATTCTCGATGCCATTTACCGGGAGTCGGATGACGCCCATCGAGGTCATCTGGTGATGATCGGTGATCCAAAACAAGCCATTTACCGCTTCCGTGGCGGCGATATCCGTGCCTATCAACGCGCCGCCTTGGATGTTCCGGATGCGGGAAAAATCAGTCTGGATACCAATCGCCGTTCATCGCGCAATTATGTGGCGGCGGTCAATGCCTGGTATGGATTGAGCGGTGAGGCCTTGAGCGCGCAGCAGGATGCCGGGGGCGTACACTACCATGCTGTCAACGCCAGCGACCGCAAAGATGACGCGCCGTACACCATTGACGGCGTGATGTGCGAACGGCCTTTGCAGTTCCATGCTGCGGCGGATCCGGCCACAGGCTCGGCAGCGGCGCGCACGCAGCTGGCTTTGACCGACTGTGCCAACCAAATTCAGCACATGCTGCAATCCGGCATTCACGCCATTGGCAATCGACCCTTACAACCGGCTGATATTGCCGTGCTGCTGCCCGCGCACCATCAGGTCAGCCAGTTGCGCGATCTGCTGCAGAGCCGTGGCGTGCCCTGTGTCAGCACGACCCGTAATAGCGTGTTCGCCAGTGATTCGGCGCGCGACTTGCAGATCATCCTGTATGCCGTCGCGCATGCCGATAATCCCGGCGCGTTGCGGGCGGCCATGGCGACCCGCCTGTGGGGCGCCTCCTTTGCCGCCATTGCGGCCTTGAATGCCGAGGCCGCGCGTTGGCAGACGGCCGTGCGGGTGTTCCATCAGTGGCAGGTTCTCTGGCAGCAGCGGGGCATCCAGGCCGTGGTCGATGCCCTGATTGCGCGCATTGCGCCGGTCCAGCTGGCCTGTGTCGGCGGTGAGCGAAGCTTGACCGACTTACGTCATCTCGGTGAGTTGCTGCAAACCCAGATGGAAGACTGCAACGGGCCCGAAGAGTTGCTGGTCTGGTTTTCCGCGCAGCGTGAAGACGGCGGCGACGACGCGGAAGATGCCGCCGAAAATCGGCAATTGCGGATTGAATCGGACGCCGCACGCGTGCATCTGATGACCCTGCATGCCAGCAAGGGCCTGGAGTTTCCGATTGTGTTCCTGCCCTTGATGTGGGCACACGGCGAGGGACGTGAGTCCGGGCTGTTTCAGGCCGGTGATGACACTGAAGGCATGCGTCTGTGGCAAATCGGTGATTCCGCCAAGCGCATGGCACTGCAAGATTTGCAGGAGGAACGCTTCCGGCTGCTGTATGTCGCCATGACGCGGGCCATCCACGCCTGTCATGTCTTTGTGCTGCCGCCGGAACGGGGCAGCGCTGCACGCAGCTCCAAACCGCTTTCCGGAAGCGCCCGTAGCGCCCTGGATGTGAGTTTGACGCGTCTGCAGGAGCGCCCGGACTGGCGCGCCGAGATCGATGCCACCGCCAATATCGCCTGGCATGATGACTGGCAACCGCGGCAGGCCTTATCGGCAAAGGCTGACGACGGCATCGACACGGCCTTGCGCAGTGCCCGCCCGTTGCCGGAGTCGCCGCTGGGACCGCTGCCTTCCAAGCACAGCTTCAGTACCTTGACCAAAACCGGGGCGTCCGTGCTGATTGAGGACGCGGCGGCATCCGATGAGCGTACGGAGATTTCCGAGGATACGGCTTACGCCACTGATGCGGCGATGACATTACCCGAACCGCCGCATCCGGAGTTATCGGCATTGATGTCAGTCGCCGGTACCGATTTCGGCAATGCCGTGCATGCTATTTTCGAACACCGGGAACCCTTGCAGCGCCTGCAGGATCAGAAAGCCCTGATGGTCCGCTGTCTTGCCGAACACAATGTGCATTCCCGCGAGGACAATCCGGAGCGTCTGGTGCAGGTGCTGGCCGATCGGCTGCAGACGGTGCTCGACACGCCCTTGGGTCCTGAGGGTCCACAGCTGGGTGCTTTGCCGGCCTCCGAGCTGCGTGCCGAAATGGAGTTCAACTATGTGTTGGACAATGCCGATATCGGCAAGCTGCGCGAGGTCTGCGTGGCCCATGGGGAACCGGATCTGGTGCCGGTATCCTCACGACGCCTGGCCGGTCTGATGAACGGAAAAATCGATTTGGTTTTCCGCCATGACGGCCGCTTCCACATCCTCGATTACAAGAGCAACCGACTCGGCCCCTGTCTGTCGGATTACGCCCCGCAGGCCCTGCACCAAGCGATGGACGCGCATCACTACCGATTCCAGGCACTCTTGTATGCCGTAGCCGTCGATCGTTATCTCGCCCAGCGCATTGCCGATTATGCACGGGCGCGGCATCTCGGCGCGTGTTACTACCTATTCATCCGTGCCGTCGGACTGGACGCTGCCGCCGGCATCTGGCAACACCGCTTCAGTGATGCCTTGATGACCGACATTCAGAACGTTCTGGCCGGCGTGGCCGTGGAGCAGGGGCTATGACGAGCACCACCCACTTTCATTTCCGGACCCTGCCCAATCTGCCCGGTGCCGAGCCGTGGCGTGCGCTGGATGCCGCGGTGGCCCGATGGGTGCTTTCCCATGGCGGTTCACGCCTATTGGCCGAAGTCGCCGGCTGGGCCAGTTACGCCGAAGCGCAGGGCGACAGTGCCTTGTGGCTCGAGCCGGAGACGCCCTCGCGGCATGGCCTGCGCGCCTTGAGCGTCGAAGAGCTCTCAGCATTGGCGGCCGAACCGATGGTGACGGCGCTGGCCGGTGATGAAGCGGCTGACACGCCCTTTGTGCTGCAGTTCAATCACTTCTATCTGCGCCGGAACGCGTTGCATGAAATCGCCGTCGCGGCCGATCTGCGCGCACGCCGAAGTCATGTCGAAGTGCTGCGCATGCCCTGTGAAGCGAATGATCTGCAGGCCCTGTTCGAGGCCTCCGATACCGAAGCCGTGCGCCCGCAAACGCAAGCGGTCATGCAGGTGCTCGGTCGCCGTCTTTTTGTCTTGACCGGCGGACCCGGTACCGGAAAGACCACCACGGTCCTGCGGATGCTGTTGGCATTGATCCGCGAACATCATGCGCAGCACGCACGCTTGCCGGTCATCCGGCTGGCGGCACCGACCGGCAAGGCGGCCCGTCGTCTGGGCGATGCCCTGCGCGATAGCAGCAAGGATTTGCAGGATCGTGCCGATTTCAGGAGCTCCCCGTGGCCACAATGGCTAGCACCGGCACTGCAGGCCGAGGCCATGACCGTGCATCGGCTCTTGGGTAGCCGCGGCCAACAACGCGGTTTCGTGCATCATGCCGGCAATCCAATCGGGGCGGATGTGGTCCTGATTGATGAAGCCTCGATGTTGGATTTGCCATTGCTCCGTGTTCTGTTGGATGCGCTGGCGCCATCTGCGGTTCTGGTATTTGTCGGTGATGCCGAGCAACTCCCGCCGGTCGGCACCGGTTCGGTCTTTCTGGATCTGGTCCGCGCCCTGGAAGCTTCCGCCGCCGGTGACGTGGTCCGCTTGCAACACAGCTTTCGTGCCGATCAGGCACTGGTTCCTGTCAATGCCGCCTTGCGTGATGGCAATCCGGAGGCATTCGTGCAGGCATGTGACGCGGCCGGCTCACGCGTGCAGCGTCAGACCTGCGTCACGCTGCCGCAGCTGCACGCCTGCGTCCAGCAGTGGCACCAGCAGCTGTTTTCCGAATGGCGGGACGCCGGCATCTTTGCGCCGGTGTCTCCGGAACATCTGCCGAAAGTGCTGCACGCGGTGCGTGGCCGGCAATTGCTGTGCGCGCTGCGTGAGGGACCATTCGGTGCCGAACAGGTCAATGCCCGGCTTGAAGCCCTGTTCCGTCAGCACGCAGCAGACAGTGCGGTCGGGGCCTGGTATCCCGGCAGGACGGTGATGATGACGCACAACGATGCCGCCAGCGGTTTGTTCAACGGCGATATCGGCATCTGTTTGCGCGATGGCGCTGGTGATTTACAGGTCTGGTTTGAAGGCGCGTCCGCAACGGAGGAAGATCAAGGTCCACGCGCGTTTGCGCCGGATGCACTGCCGCCGCATGAGGGTGCCTTTGCCATTACCATCCACAAAAGCCAGGGCTCGGAATACGGCCATGTGGCGGTGCTGCTGCCGCCCGATGCCGATAATGCCGTGTTGTCCCGGCAGCTGCTGTACACCGCCGCCACCCGTGCGCGCATGTCGCTGGCGCTCTGGTGCAGTGATTCGGTGCTGCAGGCGACCTTGATAGCCCGAAACGCACGCAGCTCCGCGCTGCCGCAGCGCCTGGGCTAACCGTTTTTGACCTAAGCGTCTTGCCATGCATCAGCAGGCGGCACTTTAGAAAAAGATTTTGGCGTCCCCGACTGGAGTCGAACCAGTGGCCTTACCCTTAGGAGGGGTACGCTCTATCCAGCTGAGCTACGGGGACCTGCACGCATTATAACGCCGCTGCGGCAGGCGCTGTTCGGAATTGCTGTGCAGCGGATTTTCGGCAGGGCGTCGGTCTGTTAGCATAGATTACGAGTATTGGTGGCATGTGCCGTCCGACTCAAGCCGAGCGAGCCCTGCCCATGTCTGTTGTTCTATGCCGTTTACCACCGACAGCCGCCCGGGTCCTTGCCTCGCTTCTGCTGGTACTGCCGCTTCAGACCGTACAGGCCGAAGCCGTGCTGATCCGTGCCGGCACGCTGATCGATGTCGATGCCGGGCAGGTTTTGCAGGACCAAGCCGTTCTGGTCGAAGATGGCCGCATCGTTTCGGTGCAGCCCTACTGCAGCCGACGTGCCGCTGTGCGTGAACTGGATTGGTCGGCCTATACCGTGACGCCGGGTTTCATGGACATGCATACCCATCTGGCCGGCGATATTCTGAATTTCAATGTCGAGGCTTATCTGAAAGCCAAGCCGGAGGAAGACGCGCTGTCCGGCGCCGCCAATGCCCGAAAAACCCTGCGGGCCGGTTTCACCACGGTGCGGGATGTCGGCAGCTATAACGGTTTCGTCGATGTGAGCTTACGCGATGCGATTGCCAAGGATTGGGTGCCGGGGCCACGCATGTTCACGGCCGGGGCATATGTCACGGTTCCCGGCGGTGGCGGGGAGGTTTCCGGCCTGGTCGATGCCGCACGCATTCCGCCACGCATGCGCGAAGCTGTGGCCCAGGGCGAAGCAGAGATCCGTTGGAAAACTGGACATGTGCTTGACCAGGGCGTGGATTGGATCAAGATGATTGTCACCGGCGCCGTCCTCACCGACGGCACTGACGTCAACCAGTCCGAATACAGTGAGTCCGAGGTACGTGCTGCGGTGGAAACGGCTTCTGTCCGAGGCCATGACCTTACCGGCCATGCGCATGGCGCCCAGGGCATTAAGAACGCCATCCGGGGCGGTGCCCGTTCGGTCGAACATGCCTCACTGATTGATGACGAAGGCATCGCCTTGGCCAAACAATATGGCACCTGGTTGGTGATGGACATCTATAACGGCGATTACATCGACACCGTCGGCCGCGCTCAAGGTTGGAGCGCGGAATCGCTACAGAAAAATTTGGATACGACTGAAATCCAGCGTCGGGGTTTCCGCAAAGCGGTTGCCGCCGGTGTCAATATCGCCTACGGCACCGATGCCGGAGTCTACCCGCACGGCGATAATGCCAGGCAGTTCCCGTACATGGTCCGCTACGGCATGACACCGATGCAGGCCCTGCAATCGGCTACTATCCAGTCAGCCCGTTTGCTTCGCCGTGAAAAAACACTGGGATCCATCGCGCCGGGAAAACAGGCCGATCTGGTTGCCTTGGCCTGCAATCCCATTGCCGACATCCGCTGTACCGCCAAGCCGGTTTGGGTCATGAAAGACGGCATCCGCTATGACGGCGCAGCACAATGAACCGGGGCCGGCAGCTCGGGTTCTGGATGTGTCTGGCGCTGGTGATGGGCAATATGATCGGCTCCGGGGTGTTTCTGCTGCCGGCATCGCTGGCTCCATATGGTTTGAATAGTTTGTATGGCTGGTTGTTCACGGCTGCCGGCAGCTTGCTGCTCGCCACGGTATTTGCCGGTCTTGCGCGCGCCTTTCCCGGTAAGCCTGCTTACGCGTATGTGCAAATGGCGTTCGGCAACCGAACCGGCTTCGTGGTGGCTTGGGGCTATTGGGTGGCGGTATGGGTAGGCAATGCCGCGGTTGCCATTGCCGCAGTCAGTTATCTTTCGCATGTGCTGCCCTGGATCAGCAACACGCCCGGTGCCTCAATCGGCGTAACCCTCGGTTTCATCTGGCTGTTCACCATCATCAATATGCTCGGTGCACGCGAATCCGGAAGTGTTCAGATCATTACGACGGTACTGAAACTGCTGCCGCTGCTGGCGGTGATTGTGCTGGGACTGATCCTGCTTGGACAAGGCCGCATGATTGATGCCAATGCCGGCGCACCCGCCGTGGCATTCAGTTGGGATGCGGTCAATGCCAGTGCCGTGCTCACCCTGTGGGCGTTCCTGGGGCTGGAATCGGCGGCTGTGGCCAGCGAAAAGATCCAGGATCCGCAACGCATCATCCCGCTGGCCACATTCTGGGGCACCTTGATCACCGCCCTGGTGTATGTGTCGATCTGCACCGTGGTGATTGTGCTGATTCCGGCAAAAGCGTTGGCGCTGTCCAGTGCGCCATTGGCTGATTTAATTGCCCGCTACTGGGGTGCCGATTGGGGCGATTGGATTGCTGCGTTTGCCGCCATCAGCGCCTTGGGTGCACTCAACGGCTGGATTCTTTTACAGGGCGAATTGCCCGGCCAGATGGCACGCGCCGGAGCCTTTCCGGCGTGGTTGGCGCGTCGTTCTAAACGCGATACCCCGGTGCCGGCCTTGTTGCTGACCGGCGTTTTGTTGAGCGCTGTGGTGCTATTGAACGCAGGAAAAGGCATGGTGGAAATTTTCACGTTTTTATTGCTGATTTCCACCTCCGCGATTCTGGTCATGTATTTGCTCTCGGCCGCCGGCGCCTTGCTGCTTTACAGACGTGGCGAATTACTCCTGAAGCGTCCGATGACTGGATTCCTGATGGCGGCCGCATGCGCCTGTGCGTATGCCCTTTGGGCTTTGCTCGGTGCCGGAAAAGATGCCGTGTTGTGGGGCTTTTTCCTGCTGGCAAGCGCATTGCCGGTCTATTATTTCAGCCGTGGCCAAGCGCGCAAGGCGCTCTTGAGCTTGCCCTTGCTGGCGATTGTGCCGGTTTGGCATGTCATCACCCATTTCCATATGTAAAGATTCTTTATGAGCCGTGATCCCCGTTATGACATCCTGTTCGAGCCGGTACAAATCGGCCCGGTCACCGCCCGCAACCGCTTCTACCAGGTCCCGCATTGCAACGGCATGGGCCATCAGATGCCGGAAGCCCATGCCGCCATGCGCGAAATCAAAGCCCAGGGCGGATGGGCGGTGGTCAGTACCGAGGAGTGCGAGATCCATCCGAGCGGCGACGTCACGCCTTACGTGGAAGCGCGGCTGTGGGACGAGGGCGATATTCCGGCGTTGGCGCTGATGTGCGAAAAGGTCAAGGCCCATGGCGCGTTATCGGCGGTGGAACTCACCCATAACGGCTATACCGCATCCAATCTGTACAGCCGGGAAGTACCGATTTCACCGATGCACACGCCCCTGAAGTACGGCTACCCGCTGCAGGCTCGTGCGATGACTCTGCACGATATCCGCGAGTACCGGCGCTGGCATAAAAATGCCGCGTTGCGCGCCAAGCGCGCCGGATTCGACATCATCTACGTCTACGCCGCGCATGATCTTTCATTGGCCATGCATTTCCTGCAACGGCGCCGCAACCAGCGCACGGATGATTACGGCGGCTCGCTGGAAAACCGCATCCGGCTTCTGCGCGAAGTGTTACAGGACACCAAAGACGCGGTCGGGGATACCTGCGCCGTGGCTTTGCGTTTTGCGACTGAGGAATTCCTGGGCGAGGAGGGCGTGCACACCGCCGAAGCCAAGGAAATCGTGCATCATCTGGCCGATCTGCCGGACATCTGGGATGTCAATGTCGCCGCCTGGTACAACGATTCGCTGAGCTCGCGTTTTGGTGCGGAAGGCTATCAACAGCCCTTCACCTCCTGGGTCAAGCAGATTACCAACAGGCCGGTGGTCGGCGTTGGCCGTTTCACTTCACCCGACACCATGGTGCGGCTGGTGCGCGCAGGCGCGCTCGACATGATCGGGGCGGCCCGTCCGTCCATTGCCGATCCGTTCCTGCCGCGCAAAATCGAAACCGGTGCCATCGACGCCATCCGCGAATGCATCGGCTGCAACATCTGCGTGTCCGGCGACATGACCATCACCCCGATCCGCTGCACCCAGAATCCAAGCATGGGCGAAGAATGGCGCAAGGGCTGGCATCCGGAAACGATTCCGGCCAAGAAATCGGAAAAGCGGATCTTGGTGGTCGGTGCCGGTCCGGCCGGCTTGGAAGCCACGCGCGCACTCGGTCAGCGTGGCTATGAAGTGATGCTGGCCGAGGCCTCCGAGCAGCTCGGCGGCCGCGTGCTGAAGGAATCGGCGTTGCCCGGCTTGGCGGAATGGCGGCGCGTGCGTGATTGGCGGGTCGGTCGTATTGAGCCGATGTCCAATGTATCGGTTTTCCGTGGCAATGCCTTGAGCGCCCAGGACGTGCTGGATATCGGTGCTGATGCCGTAGTGCTGGCGACGGGCGCGCATTGGGTGCGCACCGGAATCGGTCGCAGCCTTACCGAGGCGTTCAAGGGCCATGAGCTGCCGGGGGTGTTCACGCCGGACGATCTGATGGCGGGCCGTTTGCCCCAAGCCGGTCCGGTCGTGCTGTACGACGACGATAACTTCTATCTGGCCAGCGTGTTGGCTGAACTTTTGGTGGCCAAAAATCTTGAAGTTCACGTCGTCAGCAGCGAAGACACCATCGCTGGCTGGACCACCAACACCCTCGATTACCGGCACATCCAGAAGCGCCTGCGCAAGCTGGGCGTGCACCTGCACACCGGCAAGACTTTGGGCGGGTTCGATGGTCAGCGGGTCTGGCTGGATTGCGTTTGGTCGGACGATCGCCTGACGCTTCCAGCCGCAGCGCTGGTGGCGGTCAGCATGCGTCTGCCGAATGACGGCCTGCATCAGGACTTGCTGGCACGCGAAGACGAATGGGCGGACGCCGGTATCGGCCAAGTACAGTGCATCGGTGATGCCCTGGCGCCGGGTCTGATCGTACATGCCGTTTATGCGGGGCATCGCTATGCCCGCGAATTCGAAGCGTCGCCTGGCGAGAATGGCGATGGTGACGATGTGCCGTTCAAGCGCGTGCGGCATCGGTTTTAAGGCACAGTGAGCGCCCCAAGCTATGGCCGCATAGTAAAATAGCCCCATGCAGGACATCCTCAATATCGCATCCTACCGGTTCGTGGCCATCACCGATGCCGATGCGGTGGCCGTGCGGGTCAAGGAATCCTGCCTGCGTCATGAGCTCAAGGGCACGGTGCTGGTTTCGCCGGAAGGCATCAATATTTTTCTGGCCGGCACCGATTCGGGCATCTACGGATTCCTGGCCGAGCTGCAGTCCGACCCCCGTTTTGACGGCATCACGGTGAAGTTCAGCCGGAACGGCTTCGTTCCGTTCAAGCGTCTGCGGGTCAAGCGCAAACGGGAAATCATTACCTACCGTGATGAGCGATTGGCTCCCGAAAACGCGCGCGCGCCCAGCGTGACTCCGGAAACCTTGGCGCAATGGCTGGACAGGGGGCACGATGATGCCGGGCGCGAAGTGGTATTGCTCGACACCCGCAATGCCGAAGAGGTCGTTTATGGGACGTTCGAAGGCGCACTGACGTTTCCGATTGCCAAATTCACCGAGCT
The DNA here is from genome assembly GCF_044348765.1 of Arenimonas sp. Taxonomy (GTDB): domain Bacteria; phylum Pseudomonadota; class Gammaproteobacteria; order Xanthomonadales; family Xanthomonadaceae; genus Arenimonas. Next base: position 57,615 of record NZ_JBIKSE010000003.1, on the reverse strand, counting down.
GCCGGAAGCGATCGAATCCAGAAAGGAAGTTTTGGCTGGTAAAACCGTAGTCAGTTTCTGTACCGGCGGCATCCGTTGCGAGAAATCGGTATTACGCATGCAGACCGATGGCTTCCCGGACTGTTATCAGTTGGAAGGTGGCATTCTTGGTTATTTCGAGAAAATGGGCGGCAAGCACTATCAAGGCCGCTGTTTCGTATTCGATGACCGCATCGCATTGGATGCGAATCTGGAGCCCCTGATCGAAACTCCGGGATTCTGAAAACGAAAAGCCGCCCATCAGCGGCTTTCGGAGTGTGGTGGATCTGAGGAGGATCGAACTCCTGACCTCGTCATTGCGAACGACGCGCTCTCCCAGCTGAGCTACAGACCCGTGTCATTATGCTAATCCAACATGGTGCGTGCTTCAAGCCGATGCAAGAATGGGATTAAACGAATCGGCCAACAATGTCTGGCGCCAGCCCTGCAATGCGGCCGGCCAAACACCGGTTTCCAACAGGTATTCCAGATGTTTGCGCGAGCACAGCAGACCCTCGGGAACTTCCAGTGTCTGGGCTTTGGACAAAACTGCCTGTTGTAGGGCTTTCAGACGGGCTTTGCTGGCGGCATCAGGCTCGCGCGCCAGCGGTGCGCGGCGTTCTTCGTCATCGAACGGTTTCTGCAGCAGGGCGAACAGATGCTGGCGTGCGCTTTTTGGCGACTTGGGATAACGCGCGAAGATGGCATCGATGTCTTCGATTGACGCCGGTTGGGTGCGCGCCAGCGCGAACGCGGCGTCATTGTCGATGATCCAGCGTTTCGGTTTGTTGCGCTCGATGGCACGGGCATCCCGCCATTGCAGGATGCGGCGGAGGCGCCATTGCGCCTCGGCATCCAGCGGTTGGTTACTGCGGATCGAAAGATGCGGATTGGCTTCCGGCTGTTCATCGGCCGCTGCGGCGGCTGCGCGTGCGCAGTCGGCATCCAGCCACTCCCGGCGTTGCAGCAGCTGCAGGCGTTCGGCCAGATGCTCGTGCATGGGCAGGATATAACGGACGTCATCAGCGGCATAATGTTTCTGGGAATCCGTTAACGGCCGTTGCAGCCAGTCGGAGCGGGTTTCACCTTTCTCCAGCGTCACGCCGCAAAGCTGTTCGACCAATTTCAGATAGCTCAGGCTCGCACCGAATCCGCACAGGGCGGCTGCGGTCTGGGTGTCGAATACAGGTGTCGGTACCGCGCCGCAACCGGCCTTGAACGCCTGCAGATCCTCGCTGCAGGAGTGCATGACTTTCAGGACGTCCGGGTTTTCCAGCAAGGGTTTCAGCAGCAAGGCCACGGCGGGTTTGCTAGCATCGATCAGGGCGATGTCATTGCCGACGACGATTTGGACCAAGGCCAGTTGCGGATAATAGGTGCGTTCGCGGATGAATTCGGTATCCATGCCAATTAGGCGGGCATCGGCATGGGTTTGTAAAAAGCGGGTTAAATCGGATGGGTTGTCCAGCCAGATCATAGCGGTTTCTTGCATCTTGGGATAAGGTAGCTTAACTTGCCATTGCCCTGATTGCACAGACATTTCATGAGTCCACGCCTGCCCGCATCGATGAAGTGCCTGATTCCCATCGGAATCGTTTTGGCATTGACGGCTTGTGCTGAAAAGAATCCTGTGTCGACCGCCCCGATTGCCGCAAAATACGGAGCTGAGGGTATGCAGCCCGGCCAGATTTTTGCGGATCGGCTTGCCCGCGGTCAATATGGCCCGGAGTTGATCGTCATTCCATCGGGACGTTTCATGCTGGGCGCTGGCGGAAAAGACCGGAAGGCTCCCGCAACTGAAAAACCGGCGCATCCGGTAGTGTTCCGACGCAGCTTTGCCATGACCCGCGCTGAAATCACGGTGGATGCGTTTGCCGAATTCATTGCCAGCAGCGGGTACAAGACCCAGGCGGATCGTTCCGGCAGCAGCGAGATATTCGACATGGCCAGTGGCCGTCTCATCCGTGCGCCGGGAGTCAACTGGCGTCTCGACCATATCGGCAAGCCGGCACGGGGTGATTATCCAGTGGTGCATGTGGCGTTTGCCGATGCCCAAGCCTACGCGGCGTGGTTGAGTCGACGCTCCGGTCACCACTACCGGTTACCCAACGAGGCAGAGTGGGAGTACGTACTTCGGGCCGGCACCCAAAGCGTATACCCCTGGGGGGATAAACCCAAACAGCTCGGGAAAGGCAACCTGACCGGCAGCGGTGATCTTTTTCCGAATGGCCGCAACTGGCGCAACGCCATCCAGGGCTACAGTGATGGTTATTGGGCACTCGCACCGGTTCGCCGCTATTCCAGCGAGGGCTGGGGCACCTTCGACATGCTCGGCAATGTTTCCGAGTGGGTTACCGATTGCTGGCATGAGAACTACCGGCGCGCGCCTGCCAATGGCGAAGCATGGGTCAACGCCGGTTGCAGCCACCGTGTCATCCGCGGCAGTGCTTGGTTGAGCGCCATCGATCAGTCACGGAGCTCGTTCCGAATGGGGATGGCCGCCGATCACACTAATCCACGTCTGGGCTTCCGGCTGGTTCGGGAGCTGTAAGCGCCGGCAGCAGGGATGCATCAAAATGCTGCACAGCCTGTTCGAGGTTTGCCGCGGCCCCCAGATTCCGTTGCAAGATCCGGTCATCCTGACCCAGATGCCGGTAGGCCAAGCTGAAGGCGGCAAAACGGTCTTGGTCGTCGAGATCCGCTGCCCATTGGGATTTGCTCAATTTCCGGCCATCCGAATCCCGCACCAGACCGATGTGGCAATAGACCGGCGTCGGCACGCCAAGCTGCTGCTGCAGGAATATCTGCCGGGGTGTGGAGGATAGCAGGTCGGCTCCGCGTACCACGTGGGTGACGCCCTGAGCGGCATCATCCAGCACCACTGCCAGTTGGTAGGCAAAATACCCATCGGCACGTTTCAGCACGAAGTCTCCGATGACATCGGCCAGGTTCTGGTATTGCCGACCATAGACGCCGTCGGTGAATGCAATCGTCCGGTGATCGACGCGGAGACGGATGGCAGCGCGCTCTGAGGCGGTTGCGGCAACGCATCGACGATGGATGCCGTCCTGTTCGGCAAGCTGGGTGCGCGAACAGCTGCAGAAAAACGCTTTGTCTTCCCTCAGCAGCTTTGCAAGCGCAGCCTCGTAATATGGGCTGCGTGTGGATTGATACAGCACCGGTTCATCCGGAAGCAGTCCGAAACCGGCCAGGGACTGCAATTGTTTGTCCGCCATGCCGGCGATTTCCCGCGGTGGGTCGATGTCTTCGATGCGGATAAGCCATTGCCCATGCTGGCTTTTCGCCATCAGGTAGCTGGCTAATGCGGCCGTCAGAGAACCCAGATGCAGCGGCCCGGTCGGGGAGGGAGCAAAACGACCACGGTAGTGAAAGGGACGGGTCACGGAAAATTCACTTGAAATCCGGAAAACTGGCTACAATTCATTATCACGCAACACTGACCAAGCTGAAAGGGGTTTTCCATGTTCAAACGCATTGCATTGTTCCTCGCCACCAATATGGCCGTGCTGGCCCTGCTCAGTATCGTCCTGAGCGTGCTGCAGAGCTTCGGTATCAATCTTGGCAACAATGGCACCTTGCTGGTGTTTGCCCTCATCTTCGGTTTCGGCGGCTCACTGTTCTCACTGCTGATTTCGAAGTGGATGGCCAAACGCATGACCGGCATGCACCTGATTGAAAATCCGCAGAACGAGCTCGAACAGTGGCTGGTCTCCACCGTGCGCCGCCAATCCGAGAAGGCCGGCATCAAGATGCCGGAAGTCGGCATCTATGATGCCCCGGAAATCAATGCTTTCGCCACCGGTCCGAGCCGCAACAATTCCCTGGTGGCGGTGTCCACCGGCTTGCTGCGCTCGATGAGCCGCGACGAAGCCGAAGCTGTGCTCGGTCATGAGGTCAGTCACGTTGCCAACGGTGATATGGTGACCATGGCTCTGTTGCAGGGTGTGATGAACACCTTCGTGATCGTGTTGTCGCGTTTGGTCGGCCGCGTAGTCGATTCGGTGGTGTTCGGTAACCGCGATGGCGCAGGCTTCGGTTATTACATGGTCGTTTTCGTACTCGATATGGTGTTTGGTCTGTTCGCTTCCTTCATCACCGCCTGGTTCAGCCGTCAGCGCGAATTCCGCGCTGATACCGGTGGTGCCAGCCTGGCCGGCAAGGAAAAGATGATTGCCGCACTGCAGCGTCTGGCCCAGAACCACGGCCAAAGCAGCCTGCCGACCCAGATTGCCGCGTTCGGGATTTCCGGTGGGCTGAAGTCGGGTATCGGCGCGCTGATGATGACCCATCCGCCGCTGGAAGTCCGTATTGAGGCTCTGCGCAATAGTGGATCCGCCGTATCGCGCTGAGGTTCCTGAAGTATCCTGAAAAAAACCGCCGGATGGCGGTTTTTTTTCAGGTACTGAAATCGACATTCATCCGGGTCAACCGCGGCGACATAAAGTCGGATGCTGATTCAGGTTTTGATATACGAATGCCATCATGACTTTTGATAAGTCATGTCAAAAAACTATTGCAGACTCGTATAGCGGGGATTTGTTCGGCTCTCCGGCCATTTCCCGGACCAGTTTCGGAACCAGATAGCCGGGCAGGGCAGCCATCAGCTCGCGGTGCAGGGCGATAGCATCGGCATCCGGCACGGAAAAATGCCCGGCACCTTGCACGCGGTCCAGCTGATGCAGGTAGTAGGGAAGCACGCCATGCTGATGCAATGCCTCCGACAGGGACTGCAGGACATTGGCATTGTCATTGACGCCGGCCAGTAGCACCGATTGGTTGAGCAGAGTCGTTCCGGTTTGCCGTAGCTGCAGCAGAGCATCGCCGACATCCGACCCAAGCTCGTTGCCATGATTGGCATGGATGACCATGGTCACCGGCCAGGGCAGCTCGGACAGCCATTTCAACAGTTCGGCATCGACGCGTTCCGGCAATACCACCGGCAAACGCGTATGCAGGCGCAGACGTTTGAGCTGTGGCAGGGTCTTCAGGGCGTCGGTCAGTAGCGCCAGCTTGGGGGTCGTCAATGACAATGGATCGCCGCCGGACAGGATGACTTCATGGATGCTGGCATCGGCGCGCAGGTACTCGACGGCTTCCCGCCATTGACCCGCCGCGGCCGTTTCATCGGCATAGGGGAAGTGGCGTCGGAAACAGTACCGGCAATTCACGGCACACGAACCGGTTGTGACCAGAAGTGCGCGGCCCTTGTACTTATGCAATACCCCGGTCGCGCCGCGGGCCATCAGATCACCGACGGCATCGATGGCAAAGCCGGGCGTCAGCTGTTCTTCCTCGGTGAGCGGTAGAACCTGCCGCAGCAGCGGGTCGTGAATGTCGCCATGGCGCATTTTGGCGGCGAAACCGCGTGGAACCCGAAAGGCAAAGGCATTCCCGGCCTGAGCCGAAATCCGGTTCGAAAAGTCGGTCAAACCGAGCATTTCCAGCAGTTCCAGCGGGTCGCGCAGGCTGTCACGCCACAGCTGCTGCCAGTTCGTGATTTGAGCGGGGAGGGGTTTGACGGGTATCATAGGAGGCTGGAACGGCCGGAAAGGCCGTGTTTTCAATACGGTATTGTAACCTGCGGCCGGACCGCCGGTGAATTTCAGGAGTAGGCAATGGCCACTTACGGCATGAATGATGTGAAGAACGGCATGAAGATTCTGGTCAACAACGACCCATGCGTCATTACCGAAACCGAATACGTGAAACCGGGCAAAGGCCAGGCCTTTACCCGCGTTAAATACCGCAGCATCAAATCCGGACGTGTGGTCGAAATGACCATGAAAGCCACCGACAACCTCGAAGCCGCTGATGTCATGGATACCGACATGCAGTTCCTGTATGCCGACGGCGAATACTGGCACTTCATGCAGCAGGAAACCTTCGAGCAGGTGCAGGCCGATAAAAACGCCATGGGCGATTCCTGGAAATGGCTGAAAGGCGAAGAAGACTGCGTGGTCACGCTCTGGAACGGCCAACCGATTGCCGTTCAGCCGCCGAACTTCGTCGAACTCAAAATCGTGGAAACCGATCCGGGCGTCCGCGGCGATACTTCCGGCGGTGGTGGCAAGCCGGCCAAGCTGGAAACCGGTGCGACCGTGCGCGTGCCGCTGTTCGTGGCGCAGGATGAAATCATCAAGGTCGATACCCGCTCCGGCGAATACTTCAGCCGCGTGAAATAAGCGATGTCCGAAGCACGGCAGCCCTGTGATTGGCTGATCGAGGCCGGTTGGATCATTCCCGTGCAGCCGGCCGGCCTCGTGCTGGAGGCGCATGCGCTGGTCATCGATGGCGACCGCATCACTGCAATACTTCCGATTGATGAAGCCCGTGCCCGCTATGCACCGGACGCGCATGTGCAGCGCCCGGGCTCGGTGCTGATGCCGGGCTTGATCAATGCCCATACCCATAATCCGATGAGCCTGATGCGCGGTGTCGCCGATGATCTGGCGCTGATGCCCTGGCTCAACGAGCACATCTGGCCGATCGAACGTGCGGTGATGACACCGGATTTCATCAGTGATGGCATCGAATTGGCCGTGGCGGAAATGATCCGCGGCGGCACCACCTGTTGCAACGAAAACTACTTCTTTCCCGATGCCCAGGCGCGCACCTACGATCGCCTAGGCTTCCGTGCTGCCATCAGCATACCGGTCATCGATTTCCCGTCAGCCTGGGCCGCAAGCCAGGACGAATATTTCGACAAGGGCCTGGCCGTGCATGACCAGTACCGATCGCATCCCTTGCTCAGCTTCAGCATGACCCCGCATGCGCCCTATACCGTGTGTGATGCCAGCTTCGAGCGGATCCGCCGTTATGCCGAACAGCTGGATCTGCCGGTGCATTGCCATATCCATGAAACCGCCCAGGAAATCACCGAGGCGCTGAACCAGTACGGCCAGCGTCCGCTCGCGCGTCTGGACCGGCTCGGCCTGGTCAATGAGCGTCTGACCGCCGTGCACATGACCCAGCTGACGCCGGAGGAAATTGCTTTGTGCGCCGCCCGTGGCGTATCGGTGGTGCATTGTCCGCAATCGAACCTCAAGCTGGCATCGGGTTTTTGTCCGGTCGGCGCATTGCAGGCAGCGGGTGTCAATCTGGCCATCGGCACCGACGGCTGCGCCAGCAATAACGATTTGGACATGTTTGATGAGCTGCGCACGGCCGCACTTCTGGCCAAAGCGGTTTCCGGCGATGCCACCGTGTTCAAGGCCGCCGAGGCTCTGCATGCCGCCACTTTAGCCGGTGCGCGCGCTATGGGCCTCGAGCAGCACATCGGTTCGCTGGAGCCGGGCAAGCAAGCTGATATCATCGCCATCGATCTGGACCGGATTGAAGCCGCTCCGGTGTACGATGTGGTTTCCCAGCTGGTCTATGCCGGGGCGCGACATTGGGTTAGCGACGTCTGGATCGCCGGCCGTGCCAAAATGCTCAAGTGCGAACTGCAGGACATTGATGTTGAGCGCCTGTTGGCCGGTACCCGCCGCTGGCAACAGACTATCCGGGAGATACCACGTACATGAACGGCAACGTCCATCCCCATGAAATCGAAAAGTTCGGTGCACTCGCCAGCCGCTGGTGGGATGCCAATGGTCCGCAACGGCCCTTGCATGAACTGAACCCGGTCCGTCTGGCCTATGTGCTCGGATTTCAGCCGCTTTCCGGCCGGCGCGTGCTCGATGTCGGCTGTGGCGGTGGATTGCTGACCGAAGCCATGGCCGCGGAGGGTGGCCAGGTCACTGGTATCGATCTGTCAGAGCAATTGATCGACATCGCCCGCTTGCATCTGCTGGAATCGGGCCTGCAGGCGGATTACCGCGTGATTTCCGCCGAAGCGATGGCCGCCGAACAGCCGGCCGGCTTCGATGCGGTCACCTGCATGGAAATGCTCGAGCACGTTCCTGACCCGCAAGCCATCCTGCAGGCCTGTTTCGATGTCCTGAAACCGGGGGGGCGTCTGTTTCTGTCCACCATCAACCGTACACCGGCGGCATTCGCGTTGGCTGTAGTCGGCGCCGAATACCTGGCGCGGCTGCTGCCGAAAGGCACTCACGATTACCGCAGCTTCATCAAGCCGTCCGAGTTGGCGGCAGCCCTGCGTCAGAGCGGATTCCAGCTCGAAGATGTCAGCGGCCTGCATTACAATCCGATCACGCGCAGGGCTTCAATCGGAAGCAATACCGCGGTCAACTATCTGATGACGGCGCGTCGGCCCGATGTCTGAATCGATTGCTCCGCTGGTTCTGTTCGATCTGGACGGCACGCTATTGGACAGCGCCCGCGACCTGCATGCAGCCATGCAGATGCTTTTGGCGGAAAAAGGCGAGCCTGCGGTCGACTTCACGGTATTCCGGCCAGTGGTTTCCAAGGGCGCACGCGCCATGCTGAAATGCAGCTTTGCCAATGCCGACGAACAGCAGCGCGAAGCGCTGTTGCCCGAATTCCTTGCGCATTATGAACGTGCGCTCGCCGCCCACAGCCGTCTGTTCGACGGCGTCGCGGAAGTGTTGGCAAATATCGAAACGCAGCCCTCGCGTTGGGGCATCGTCACCAACAAACCGTATTACCTGGCCGAACCGCTGGTTGAAAAGCTCGGCTGGTCGCAACGCACGGCCATCCTGCTTGGCGGCGATAGCCTGCCTCGCAAGAAGCCCGATCCGGACCAATTGCTGCATGCGTGTGCGGTTCTTGGGGTCATGCCGGAGCGGGTGGTGTATGTCGGCGATGACGAGCGCGACGTGCAGGCCGCCAATGCCGCCGGTATGCGTTCGATTGCTGCCTTGTGGGGTTATCGTCCGGATGATGACGATCCGCTGCTCTGGCGGGCCGATGAACTGGCGGAAACTCCGCTGGAGTTGATCACACGCGGATTACTGCGCAGCCGCTGATGTCCGATACCGACTCCTTGCGCAGCTTTACCGCCAAATGGCAGGCTCTATGGCCGGAGCAGATGGTGTTGCAGGTATTATTGCCGGCTTCCCAAAAGCTGCAGGCTGCGGCTTGGGCGGCCTTGTTCTGCGAGCTCCAGGAGTGTGTGTTTAGCATCGAGCAGGAGGCTGTACGCGGACCCAAATCCCTCTGGTGGGCTGATGAACTGCAACGGATGTCCCACGGCCAGGCGCGTCATCCACTGACCATGCCGCTGCAGGAACACGCTGCGCCCTTCGCCGCCATTGCCGAGCCGATGCTGGCCTTGGCGACGCGGGTTCCGCTGCGCTCAGGCTCCAGTGCATTGCTGATGCAGCAACTGCAGCCCTATACGGGGGCTGTGGCTGCCTGCGAATCAGCGCTTTTTGGCGGCGCCGCCGAAACCGACGCTGCCGTGATCGGGGTCCACCTGCTGATGATGCGGCTGCCCGGCGGCCTGCAGGCATTTGATCGCGCCATGGTGCCGATGCATCTGCTGGCGCGGCATCAGGCACTCAATGCAGCAACCGAGGCATTGCGGGAGGATTGGCTCTCGGAATTGCTGGCACTTTTGCCGGAAGGCAATGCCGGCAATCCTTACCGGGAAGCACAGCGGCGGTTTGTCCGCCGGCGGTTGCGTACCATGCGCGCCGGAAATCCGACCTCGCTGACCCCCGCCTATGCCTGGGATGCATGGCGTGCCGTCCGCCAGTTCCGCTGATCCGGCTTAAACGACTTTCCAGCGCAGGCTTTCACCCGCGCGCAGCGGCGTCAGCATCTCATCTCCCATGGCAAGCTGCGCGGGCACTATCCAGCTTTCGCGTTTCAGCGTGATACGGTCGGTGTTGCGCGGTAGTCCATAGAAATCGGCACCATGAAAGCTGGCAAAGGACTCCAGCTGGTCGAGCGCACCGGCATCCTCGAATGCCTCTGCATACAGTTCGATGGCCGCATGCGCGCTATAGATTCCGGCACAACCGCAGGACGACTCCTTGCTGCCGGTGGCATGCGGTGCGCTATCGGTGCCGAGGAAGAATTTCGGACTGCCGGAAACCGCGGCCGCCACCAGCGCCAACCGGTGGGGTTCGCGCTTGAGTACTGGCAGGCAGTACATATGCGGCCGGATTCCGCCCTGGAACATGGCGTTGCGGTTATACAGGAGATGATGTGCGGTGATGGTGGCTGCGACATTGGCCGGGGCCGCTGCAACGAATTCGGCCGCCTGTCGTGTGGTGATGTGTTCCAGAACCACTTTTAGGCGCGGATAGTTCCGCAGCAACGGCGCCAGATGCCGTTCGATGAATACCGCTTCCCGGTCGAAAATATCGATTTCGGAATGGGTGACTTCTCCATGCAGGAGCAGCGGCATGCCGCAGGCTTCCATCGCTGCGATGGCCTCTGCGGCCCTGGCCAGGTCGGTCACACCGGAATCGGAATTGGTGGTGGCGCCGGCAGGGTAGTATTTCACGGCATGCACGAAGCCGCTGGCTTTCGCACGTAATATTTCATCGGCACGGGTATTATCCGTGAGGTACAGGGTCATCAGGGGCTGGAAGGCGCTGCCAGCCGTCGCATCGGTCAGCCGTTGCCGATACGCCTCGGCCTCGGCCACGGTGACCACCGGCGGTTTCAGGTTCGGCATCACGATGGCACGGCAGAAAACACGGGCCGTATCGGTAATCACACTCCGCATGGCGGCGCCATCCCGGAAATGGATATGCCAGTCGTCTGGGCGGGTCAGGGTCAGGGTGTCGGTCATGGCGCTTCCATGGGTTCAGGAGTGGGAGTGGTGGCTGCATTTTTCCGGCACGGGGTCATGCCCGCCGGGGTGGAAGGGATGGCAGCGCAGAAGACGGGCGGCGGTCAGATAGGCGCCTTTGAAAACCCCGAAGCGTTCAATGGCCTGCATGGAATAATTCGAGCAGGTTGGGCTGAAACGGCAGGTTTGGCCCAACACAGGGCTGATCATCACTTGGTAACCGCGTAGTAGCCACAGAGCCAACGTTTTCAGCATAAATATCACCGCAACATCTTGCGAACGTCTATAGTGTAGGCTATAAAAGATGTCCTGAGCCTAAACCAATGAGGAACTCTTCACGTGGCTAGCAAAAAAATGGTAAAACCCGGTAAAAAACCTCTTGCTCGCAAGCCGGTCGCCAAGGCCGCCAAGCCCGCGAAGAAGACGGTAAAAAAAGCCAGCACCAATCCCGCTAAAGCCAAAAAGCCCGTTGCCAAAGCCAAGGCGTCCGCCAAAAAGCCGGCCAAGCCGGTCAAGAAGCCCTTAGCCAAAAAACCGGTCGCCAAGAAACCCGTTGCCAAAACCAAGGCTCCCGCGAAAAAGTCGGCCAAGCCGGTCAAGAAGCCCTTAGCCAAAAAGCCGGTCGCCAAAAAACCCATTGCCAAAGCTAAGACTTCTGCGAAAAAACCAATCGCCAAGAAGCCCGTTGCAAAAGCCAAGCCGTCTGCAAAAAAGCCGGTCAAGAAGCCGATAGCCAAAAAACCGGTCGCCAAGAAGCCCATTGCTAAAGCCAAGGCGCCCATCAGAAAGCCGACTAAACCGGTCAAAAAGCCGGTTGCCAAAAAGCCTGTCCCAAAACCTGTAAAAAAAGTCGCCGTCACGCCCAGCAAACCGATCGCCAAGGCCCCTGTCAGCAAGAAACCCGAAGTCAAAAAGCCTGAGGCGAAAAAATCTGTGCCTGTAGTCGTTAAAGTCCCCGAGAAGCAAATCCCTCCCGCGCCCGTTGCCAAGCCTGTCCGAAAAGGTGCCCGCGCCGGTTATGTAAAACGTGAAGTGGTTGTCGAGAAAGCCCTGAAACCGAAATCCGTCCGCCGTGTCCAGTTGCCGCCCGGCTACAAGCCGAGTGACAAAGAAGAGTACATGAACGACTACCAGCTCGAATATTTCCGGCATAAACTGATGTCCGAACGCGAAAATCTGCTGAATGCCACCCAGGAAACCATCAATGAGTTGAAGGAGGAGGCGCGCGATGTCGGTGATGAAGCCGAACGCGCATCCCGTGAAACAGAAAACTTCTTCGAGCTGCGTACCCGTGACCGTTACCGAAAACTGCTTTATAAGATCGACAAAATCATCGCCACCATCGACGACGGAACTTATGGCTACTGCGTGGATACCGGTGAGGAAATCGGTATCAAGCGTCTGGAAGGACGTCCCATGGCCGAGCGTACGGTGGATGCCCAAGAGCGCTGGGAACACAAGAAGAAGCAACTCGGCGACTGATTGCTCATCGTTACAACAAAGCCCCGATGTCGGGGCTTTGTTCGTTGAAGGCCGTGATTAAATCGGCAGCATGCAGCTAAATAGCGGCCTTGACGCTATTCCCGCCCGCGAGTTTGGCTTGGTAAAGCGCCTGATCGGTCCGATTCAGCCATTCAATGAAAGTTTCATTCGGCCTGTATTCACTTGCGCCAATGCTGATTCGCAAGCCGCCTGTATCAGGAAATGCATTTTCTGCTATCGATTTCCTTAGTTTTTCAGCAAGGCTGTGACTGTCCATCAAACTGCAATGCGGAAGCATGACCAGGAACTCGTCGCCTCCCCAGCGCCCCAGTAAATCGGTCTGCCGGAGTTGCGTTTGGATTCGTATCACCAATTCTTTCAGAGTCTGGTCGCCGGCAGCATGCCCGAATTGATCGTTGATATGTTTGAAGTGATCGATATCCAGCATGAGTAAGCCGATTTTCTGTCCATAACGACATGCTTCTGCCATCTCTTCAGTTGCCCGATTCGTAAAGTATCGACGATTATACGCAGCAGTAAGCGTGTCACTGGAGGCTATGTTCTCCAGCCGCATAGTTGCAATCTCAGATTGACGATGTGCCCGATATTCCCAGGCGGCATAGCCTATCATCAACATCATAATGACAGTCAATGTAATGTAATTCCTGATCCAGTAATCGATGATTGTTGAATATGATGCATCTGCAATGCTGGATTCTAGGCTGAATACAAAGATAATCACTAAAGAAAAGCAAATAAAGAGCAGAAGGCTTTTAATCTTTATCGATATTTTATCGAAGATTTTATTATTCGCCATGCTTACCCCCCCCCTGGGTGGTTTATGCATGAGTAATAATAATCGATTTAATGAATGTTTATCGAGAAATAGACTAAGGATTTTTCGTATATATGGCTATGAAAAATAGATGTACAAAATAAACAAGAATTAATTTATGAATATCTTACGAATGGAGTGATGATTTAAGGAACCCCCGGCGTTACCGGTTTTTTATTCCACATCCAAGGTCGGATAGAAGCGCCAAACTGGTTTCAGTTCGGGGTCGGGATCGGTTCCCATGAGTCGGCTGCGTACGACCGACACCGGCATGGTGCCACCTTTCAGGATGGCATCGTGGAACTCCCGATCGGTCATCTTGCCTGATTCGACCAGCTCCCGACGCAGCTCCCGGAACTGCAAGCCGCCGAGCATATAGGCCGCCTGATAAAGCGGACCGTAATCGCCGGCGAAACTTCGGCGCACTTCGGCAGCGGCATTTGCGCGTTCATGACCAACCCGTTCAACCAGCATATCGATGGACTGCTGGGGTGTCATGGTGCCCATATGGAAGGACAGCGAGAACAGGATGCGAGCCGCGCGGTGGCTCCGCCAGAACAGCATGCCCAGTTTCTGTTCGGGTGATTGTGCAAAGCCTTTTTCGTACAACAGGAATTCCCAGTACAATGCCCAGCCTTCACTCCAGAACGGCGTGCCAAACAGATCGCGGTGGCTGTTGTAGCGGCTATTGTAGAAATGCTGAAGATGGTGGCCGGGAATCAGCTCATGATGGACGACCGCCCGTGAGAAGTAGCGATTGTTCCCCCGCAAGGCCATGGCCTGTTTATCGGCTGGCATGCTGTCATGTGGATAGGCGACCCAGACGTCTTCGCCGCCGAGAAAGAACGGCGCCTGTAACTGGTATTCCGGAGTCAGCATGGTCATGCGCCAGTCGCGCTTGGCCAGGCCAGGAATGGTCACCAGTTGCCTGTGTTCGATGAAATCGATGGCTTCATCCGCCAGCTTGACCACATACTGCGGTTGGTCGCCGACGGCCGGGCCGTCTTTCTTGATATGTTCCAGCGCATCCTGCCAATTGGCGTAACCCATTTCGGCAGAGGCCTTGCGCATTTCCTCTTGGCACCAGCTCAATTCGCGTTCAGCCAATTGCACGATCTGTTCCGGGGTATACGGAATCATTTCATAGCGCAGAGCAGCCTCAACGGCATCCCGCCCGATCGGATCACCGATGATGGTTTCCGGGTCGGAAGCTTTGGCGATGTCGTTGCGCAGGAACTTCGCGGTCGCCTCGAATTGCTTGTCGATTGCCTCATAGGGTTTTGCGACCTGTTGCGTATAGACAGGATCGTAGCCGTTATAAAAGGTGTGCCACTGTTTGAAATCAGCACGGAATGCCGAAAGAAGCCTTGCAGCCCTCAGGGCGATGACCGGCGAAGTCGATTTGTTGTTGCGTAAATGGGTTTCGTTTGCGCGCAGGGCGCTATCTGCACGCTCAATTAAATGTCTGGCCCTGCCAGCATCCAGCGGCACAAGCGCCCGGCGCTGCTCGGCCATGTCAATCAGCGGTGCGACTTCCGGCAATAGCTTCAAGGCCTGGGCATTACGCGTGCGTTCGAAATCCAACTGGCTGAGTCGGTAGTTCAGCTCGCGCCGGAACAGTGCGACATCAATACGGTCTTCGGCGGAAAGCGTCTCTGCATTGAACTCTCCGAGACGCGCTTGCCAGCCCAGATAGAGGTTGCGCAGCGCCTTTTCACGGGCGGTTCCGGCGGTAATGTCATAGGTGTGTTCGGTGCTCTCCAGGTCCTTCTGGAAACGTTGGATGAAGAATGCCAGAGTGTGTTGGCTGCTTGGAATTTCCGAGTGCTGCGGAATATTGGCCGACCCCGCCGGGCTGGCGGCATCGAGGGATGTGTTGGCCAGCAGAGCGGCTATGGCGATGCTGAGCAGGGCAGGGCGAAAATTCATAGGGACTCCGCAGTCTTCTGGATGAAGGTCAACAAGGCCGAAAAGCCATTGCTACGCGTTGGTGACAGGTGTTTGCTTAAACCGATGGCCTGTACGAAATCCGCGCGGGTCGCACGGATTTGTTCCGCGGTCCGGCCCGAGTAGACTCGAAGGGCCAGATAGACCAAGCCCGAAACAATGCTGGAATCGGATGCTGCCGAGAAAAACAGTTTATCGTCCTGCCGGTGCGGTACGATCCAGACCTTCGACTGACAGCCCATCAGGCGGTTACTTTCAGTTTTCCACGCCTCGGGAAAATCCGGCAGCCGTTTACCGAGATCAATCAGATATTGATAACGCTCAGACCAGTCACCGAAAAAGGCGAAGTCTTCCACGATAGCCTGCTGGGCTTCGGCGGCGCTGGCTTCGGTTGGTAGCAGCATCAGGCGCGTTTCCAGCGCACGCCCTGCGGCGTGTCTTCCAGCAGAATGCCTTCGTCGGCCAGTTGTTTGCGGATGGCATCGGCTCGCGCGAAGTCCCTTCCGGCCTTGGCAGCGATGCGCTCGTCGACCAATCCTTGGATACGGGCATCGTCACTGCCATCGGTACCCTTTGCGAACCAGGTTTCCGGCGTCTGCTGCAGCAGACCGAGTGCGGCGGCCGCGCCGAGCAGCTGTCCTTTCAGCGTGGCGCGTTCAGCCGCGTTCTCGCTGCGCCGCGCCTGGCCGGCCAGATTGGCAATTTCTGCCAGCGCCTGAGGTGTATTGAGGTCGTCACATAATGCGGCATCAATGGCTTCGGGAATGGCCATGTTGCCGGCGTCGACGTCGCCCAGATCACGAAGCGTGCCGTAAAGGCGGTCAAGCGTCTTCACGCTCTGTTCGATCAGCGCGTCGGACCAATCCAAGGGTTGGCGGTAATGTGCTGACAGTAATGCGTAGCGTAAGGCTTCGGGCGGATGTTTGGCCAACAGCTCATGCAGGATGCTGACATTGCCGACCGATTTCGACATCTTGCTGCCCCCGAAATTGAGCATGCCGTTGTGCAACCAGAAGCGGGCAAAAACTTTGCCGCCATGGGCGCAGGTGCTTTGGGCGATTTCGTTTTCGTGGTGCGGGAATTGCAGGTCGACGCCGCCGGCATGGATATCGATGGTTTCGCCCAGGTGGGCTTCACTCATCGCCGAGCATTCAATATGCCAGCCCGGACGGCCGACGCCCCAGGGCGAATCCCAGCCCGGCAAGTCTGGCGTGGACGGCTTCCAGAGTACGAAGTCACCCGGATGGCGCTTGTAGGGGGCCACTTCCACGCGCGCACCGGCAATCATTTCATCCAGACTGCGGCGTGACAGCCGACCGTATTCCGGGTAGCTGTCGACGGCGAACAGCACATGGCCTTCAGCGGCATACGCGTGTCCGGCGGCAATCAGACGCTGGATCATCGCGATAATATGCGGGATATGGGCAGTGGCGAGCGGCTCGATGTCAGGCGGCTGGATGCCGAGTGCGGCCATATCCTCACGGTAGATTGCGGTGTATTTTTCGGTAATGCTTGAGATCGGCACATCCAAGGCCTTGGCCGCGGCATTGATCTTGTCATCGACATCCGTGATATTGCGGGCGTAGGTCACCTGGGGATAGTGCCGGCGCAGGAGCTTGATCAGGACGTCGAACACCACCGGGCCGCGGGCGTTACCGATATGCACGTAGTTGTAGACTGTCGGTCCGCACAGGTAGACGGTGACGTTGGCCGGATCGGCAGGCGTAAAGGCTTCCAGCCGGCGATGCAGATTGTTGTAGAAATGAAGATTCATGGGCTTATTTTAGCAAGCTTTGGCTGCCAATTTAGCCCGAATTCAGCCTTAACCCCAGTGGGATATGGAGTCGTGCTACAAACTTGTTCCAGATTAACTGAAACCGCGCCTTGCGGCGCCGTGAATATTGGTCGGGGAGACAGGATTCGAACCTGCGACCTCTACGTCCCGAACGTAGCGCTCTACCAGACTGAGCTACACCCCGATCACGCTATTTTACCGTATTTTGGCGGCTCAGGAAAAGGCATGGCATGACCCCCCCGAGCCCTGTCTGCTAAAGCCCTGTTTTCGGGTCCGCTGCCGCTATTTCGCATGGAATCTCCGAAACCACCGGCAACCCGTTAAAATGAGGGCTTGAACGTAGGAGTCGATCGTGATCAAGCCCCGTACCCCCGCCGGCACTCTGGAACTGTTGCCCGGTGAGCAACGCAGCTTCAACCGCATGCTTGAGGTTATCCGACGCAACTACGAGCGTTTCGGATTTCTGCCAATTGAAACGCCGGTGTTTGAATTGAGTGACGTGCTGCTGACCAAAACCGGGGGCGAAACCGAGCGGCAGGTCTACTTCGTGCAGTCGACCGGTGCCCTGGAACAGGGCGGTGCTCCAGAGCTTGCCCTGCGTTTCGATCTGACCGTGCCCTTGGCCCGCTATGTGGCCGAGCATGAGCACCAACTGGCATTTCCGTTCCGCCGTTACCAGATCCAGCGGGTTTACCGCGGCGAGCGTGCGCAGAAAGGACGCTTCCGCGAGTTCTATCAGTGCGACATCGATGTCGTCGGCAAGGATGCGCTATCGGTACGCTACGATGCTGAAATCCCTGCGGTCATCCATGCCGTATTTTCGGAGTTGGCCATCGGGCCATTCACTATCTCGCTCAATAACCGGAAAATACTGCGTGGCTTCTTCGAGGCTATCGGTATCAGCGATGGCGAGGGTCAGGCCGCGGTGCTGCGTGAAATCGACAAAATCGACAAGCGCGGCGCCGAGGCTGTTGCACAGACCCTGAAAGGCGAGGGCTTCGGCCTGGCGCATGCGGTGATTGAACAGATTCTCGGTTTGGTGCTGATGCGCTCAAGCAGTCATGCCTCGGCACAAGCCATCCTGTCCGATATCGCCGCACGTTATCCGCAGACCGGCGAAGGCGTTGCCGAACTGGCGGCCGTGCTGACCATGCTCAAAGATCTTGGCGTCCCCGAAAAGAACTACGCCCTGAACTTTTCGATCGCCCGTGGCTTGGATTACTACACCGGCACCGTCTACGAGACCACCTTGGACGATTATCCGCAGATCGGCTCCATCTGTTCCGGTGGCCGTTACGACAATCTCGCCAGCCACTACAGCAAATCGAAACTTCCCGGCGTCGGTATTTCCATCGGCGCCAGCCGGCTGTTCTGGCAATTACGCGAAGCCGGACTGATTGCCCCCGATCCGCACAGCCATATGGTGCTGATCGGCCTGATGAGTGATGACGACCTTCCCGAATCTCTGGCCATCGCAGGGGAGCTGCGTGCGGCAGGAATCGCCTGTGAAGTTCAACTGGAAGCCAAGAAGCTGGCCAAGCAATTCCAGTATGCCGATAAAGTCGGGTTCAGCTACATGCTCCTGTTCGGCGAAAGCGAACGCGCCAAGGGCGTGGTCAGCCTCAAGAATTTGGCGACCGGTAAGCAGGTCGAGATCGCCCGCGCCGATCTGCTGCGTTGCTTGAGCCAGGCCAAGGAGTGGGGGCTATGAAATCGATTACCTTGACCGGCACCACCCTCAGTCATGAGCAGGTGGTCGCGGTTGCCTATGGCGCCAGTGTCATTCTGGATTCGGCGCAGCTGCCCAAGGTGGCCGCGACCGCCGATTTTTTGGCCGAACAAGTCACCCAGCAGCAGCCCCTGTACGGTATTTCCACAGGGTTCGGCTCCAATGCTGATAAATTGCTGGGCGCGCATCCCATCCGTGACAGCCGGCGCAGCGGCGAAACGCTGCTGCAGGAACTGCAACGCAATCTGATCATCACCCATGCCGTGTGCGTCGGGGAGCCGTTCGCACCCGAAGTGGTGCGGGCGATGATGGTCATTCGCATCAATACCCTGATGCGCGGTCATTCCGGCATCCGGGTGGAAACCCTCCAGGCCTTGACGGCGATGCTCAATGCCGGCGTGATACCGGTGGTGCCCAAACTCGGTTCGGTCGGCGCCAGCGGCGATCTGGCCCCGTTATCGCATTTGGCCATCGTGCTGCTCGGCGGCGGCGAGGCGTTCTTTGACGGCGAGCGTCTGTCCGGTGCGGACGCGCTGACCAAGGCCGGTCTGAAAGCAATCGTGCTCTCGCATAAGGAAGGCCTGGCGCTGAATAACGGCACGGCACAGATGCTCGCGACCGGCGTCTTGGCCGTCGCCAAGCTGGAAGAGCTGTGCGATACCGCTGATCTCGCCGCTGCCATGACCCTGGAGGCCTTTGCCGGCCGGATGCGCGCGTTCGATGATCATGTGCATGCCCTGCGGCCGCACCCCGGTCAGGTCCATACCGCCAAACATCTTCAGCAATTTCTGACGGGCTCGAAACTGACCGATATCGCCTACCATCTGGTTCCACGCTTTAAGTCCTGGTTGCCGGAATGTTGGCCGGACCGGTCACTGGATGCCCTGAACTTCGATATTTCCTGGGACTGGGTGCCATTCAACCAACGCCATGGTCGTGAAAAATTCTATCAACGCTTCAAGCCCTTCCGCGGCGGCAAGAAACACCAGCCACAGGACAGCTACTCGCTGCGCTGCATTCCGCAGGTTCATGGCGCCGTCCGCGATGCGGTGGCACAGGCCAGAAGGGTTCTCGAAATCGAGCTCAATGCGGTCACCGATAACCCCTTGATTTTTCCTGAGCTGGAAGGCGCCCGCAATATCGAGGACCAGATTGTATCCGCCGGGCATTTCCATGGCATGCCCTTGGCGCTGGTGATGAGTTATGTCAAAGCCGCGATTCCGGTATTGGCCTCGATCTCGGAGCGCCGACTCAATAAGTTGGTCGATCCGGCTACCAATGATGGCCTTCCGGCGTTTCTGATCGGCAACGAAGACGGTACCGAAAGTGGATTCATGATCGTCCAGTACACAGCAGCGGCCATCGTCAACGATTTGGCTACCCGTTCGCATCCGGCCTCGGTGTATTCGATACCGACTAGCGCCAATGCCGAAGATCACGTCTCGATGGGTGCCAATGAGGCCCGGCATGTGTTGGACATGGCGCATGATCTTGGCAAAGTGATCGCCTTGGAAATCTATACCGCGGCTCAGGCACTCGAGTTCCGTAAGGATATGATCAACGCCGCCCGCCAACTTGCCGCAACCCATGATAATGCAGTTTTGGCTTCGAAAATCAACGGCGCTCCGGATCCGGATGAGGCCGAATATGCTGATTTCATGGTGGAGGTCGAAGCCTTGCGTGCTGAACTTGCCGCAGCCGGTGAATTCACGCCAGGACGCCCGGTAGCGGCGGCACTGGCGGCGCTGCGCCGGCATATCGCCTTCATGCCGGGCGACCGTTCCATGGATGGTGAGGTCCAGCGCATGGTCGATCTGGTCGAACACGGCGAGTTGCTGATGGCCGCCAGGGCCGTGCAGTAATGATGCGCACCGGTACCGTTCTGGCAGGGGCGCTGGCGTTATTTCCGACGCTATTGCCTGCGGTCTGTGATAGTCGGGTATTCATCGATACCAATCGCAACAGTGTTTTTGATGCCGGCGAACGCGGATTGTCGGGTGTCGCTGTGTCCGATGGCGAGCATATCGTACGCACTGACCGCGATGGCCGTTACCGCCTCGCTGCCATGCCTGGGAAAACCTTGTTCGTGATTAAACCTTCCGGTTATTCATTGCCAAAACGCGCGGACGGTCTTCCGGACTTTTTCGCCAATCAGGCCGGAACTGGCGCGAAACTGAGGTACGGCGGCGTCGTGCATTCCGATACTGCATGCAAATCATTCGCCCTGAATCCAGATGCACAGAATTCGGAGCTGCCGCTTTCAGTTCTGGTGTTCGGCGACCCGCAACCGAAGACAGCCGTCGATTTGGATTACTACCTCCGGGACATCATCGCGCCGCTACGTGCCGATCCGGCGGCGACCCTCGGTATCACGCTCGGGGATATCGTGCATGATGATCTGACCTTATTGGCCGGCGTGAAGCAAGCCGACCGGCAACTCGGGTTTCCGCGCCTTTATGCGCCCGGAAATCACGATATCGATTTCGATGCGGCTGGCGATGCCGGCTCGTTGGAAAGCTTCCGAGCGCAATTCGGTCCGGATACCTTCGCCTGGGAAGAACGGCACGCCAACTTCATCGTGCTCGATGATGTGATCTACCAGCCTGGGGGAAAGCCTGCCTACATCGGCGGCCTGCGCGAATCGCAGTTCCATTTTCTGGCGCGCTATCTGGCCGGTGCCGACAAAAACAACCTGCTGGTGATTTCCGCACATATTCCCTTTTTCCAGACCAAGGACGATGCCGAAACCTTCCGCAGTGCCGACCGCAGGCGACTGTTCAAACTGCTCGCACCGTTCCGGGATGTGTTGTTGCTTACAGCGCACTCGCATGCGCAGAATATCATCCGGCACGGTCCGGACAGCGATTGGCATGGCATCGGACGTCTTTTCGAATACAATGCCGGCGCAACCTGCGGCGGCTATTGGGCCGGTTTGAAGGATAAAGACGGATTACCCGATGCCACCATGAGCGATGGCACTCCCAACGGCTATGCCCGTCTGCATATCTCACCCCGGGATTACCGTCTGCAGTGGTTCAATGCCCGCAATCGCCCTGATGCCGTCATGGCCCTGCATGCCCCCCAGGTACTGAGGCGCGGTGCCTATCCCGGTGTCGGTCTTTACGCCAACGTGTTCATGGCGCGCCCGGACACCCGCGTGGAAGTCCGTATCGATGACGGCCCGTGGCAGCCGATGCAACGGGTCAAGCGGGCCGATCCAAGAGTGTTGGCGCTGAATCTGCAGGATGATGCCGCATCGGTGCTGACCGGCTATGACCGAGCACCGGAAGCCACGCCGTCGAGTCATCTCTGGCGTTTCGCACTGCCCACCGATCTGGCTCTGGGTGGGCACCGTATCCGCGTCCGGGCCATCGATGCGTGGCTGGGCGAGGTGTCAGAGGAGGCCGTTTACCGGCTGGAAGACGTCAGCCCTTAAATCGCGTCGATATCACTGAATCGTTCGAATCGAAGGTGTCCATGGGCGGCATCGCCGGTACGGGCCTGCGGGTAATCCTCGCGGCGGTCGATCAGAGCCGTCTGCCAGCCGGCATTCCGCGCGGCATCCAGTTCGTCAACGATATCGGAAAGAAACAGCAGATCTTCCGGTGGTATACCGATCGCTCCAGCGAGGCGCTCATAGCTCCCGATGTCGCGCTTACCGCCAATTTCGGTATCGTAATAGTCCGTGAAAATCGGACGCAGATCACCGTGGTCGGTGTGGGCAAAGAACAGCTTTTGAGCGGGAACCGAGCCGGAACTGTAAACGTAAATCGGTATGCCGGCGGCATGCCAGCGACGCAGGCTGGCTTCAGCATCGGCATAGACCGGAGCTTTGTAAGTGGCCTGGACATAGCCATCGACCCAGATCATGCCTTGTAGGGCTTTCAGTGCGGTGTGCTTGCGGTCCTGATCAATCCATCGCAGAAGAAGTTCGGTGACGCCGTCGAGGTCGTCAGCGGCAAGGCCATTCTCTTCGGCCACTGCTTTGATCCAATGCAAAACCTCGGCCCGGCCATGGTGCTCCTGCAGAAATCCTGGCAAGGCGGCGCGTGCATAAGGAAACAGCACGTCCCGAACGAATGCGATGGAACTGGTGGTGCCTTCGATATCGGTGACGATAGCCTTGATGGCATTCATGCATGGCCTTCGTAGCGTGGAAAGCGTTCGGCAAGTCCGGACTCGGTGAAATAACCCACCCAGCCATCCGCTTCGGTAAAAAAGCGGATGGCGGTGAAGCGGGGCATGGGCCCCATGTCGAACCAGTGCTTGGTCCCGTCCGGAACACGGATCAGATCCTGGCTCTGGCAAAGCACTTCGTAGACCCGGTCCTCGATATGCAGGGTGAAAAGACCGGAGCCACGGACGAAGAAGCGGACTTCGTCCTCCTTGTGGCGGTGTTCGCTCAGAAATTTCGCACGCATGGCCTCGCGGTCCGGATGGTCCGGATTGATGCTGACCACATCGACGGCACGGAATCCATTTTCTGCTACCAGCTGGTCGATCTCAGATTTGTAGGATGCGAGAATCGCTTCATTACTGGCATCGTCGGCAATCGGCCGCACCGCCCAGCGCTCGAAACCGACACCCAGCGGCGCCAGTTGCGCGGCAATGACAGCAGCGTCATCGCTTTCGAACAGAACGGTATCGGGTGCGGATTCGGAAAAAACACGTAAACGGCTCATGCACGGAACCCCAGTTTGGTCATTTCGGCGGTTAAAAGAAATTCAAAGGCATCCAGATGTCTCTGTGCTTCTTCGACATCTCGGCCCCAGGTGTACAAGCCGTGGCCGGCAATCAGATAGCCCCAGAAGCTCTGTTCGGTAAAGGCGGGAGCGATGGCGGCACATAGCGCAGCCATGTCCTGCGAATTGGCGACAACGGGAATGCGGATGGCCGTGTCGTGCGTTTTGATGCCATTGAATGCTTTCAGCAGTTCGTAGCCTCTGATTTCGATGAAGCCATCCTGTGCGTGGCGCATGGACAGCAGCGTCTGCGCCAAGGAGTGTGTATGCAATACCGCGCCCGCATCGGGCCGCTCCCGATAGATCTGGGTGTGCAGCAGGGTCTCAGCGGATGCGGTTCGACTTGGGTCTAATGTATTGCCATGGCTGTCTACGCGCATGAAGTCATCGGCAGCCAAGCGCCCTTTGTCGCGTCCACTCACAGTGATTAGACAGCTGTTGGCATCGGCGCGGACAGAAAAATTACTGCTGGTCGCTGGCGTCAGGCCTGTCGCGGCCAGCTTAGCCGTACAGGCGATCAGGCGTTCAAGTTCAACGGTGGAATTTAAGCTTGCCATGAATAAGAGTCATTCTCAATTGTTTGAAATCAATGCAGAAAATTGCCGTTTTATTGACTTAAAGTAAGTCAGCATGCATGGGTAGGGATATGATTACCCTAAGTTCATTTTCTCATGATTATAGGAGCGTTACCATGAAATCCCAAGAAAACAGCCGCCGTCAATTTCTGGTTCGGGGCCTGGTCTCAGTCGCAGTCCTGCCGTTTGCCGGAGCCATGCTTTCGGCGACCGCTTCCGCGGCGGCCCTGAAACCGCTTCCAGCCACCAATCCTCAGGCGGTTGCCCTGAAATACGTGACCGACGCCAAGAAGGGGGTGGGCGTGAAACCAGGCAGTAACTGTGCCAACTGCTCCTTGTTTCAGGCTGCTACCAAGGCTTGTGGCATCTTCCCGGGATTTGCGGTGGCTCCGGCCGGCTGGTGCTCGGCTTGGGCCAAGAAAGCCTGACCCCTGTCAATATACGGCGGTCTCGGAATACGAGACCGCCATGCCGTAAGATAGCCAAGTTCCCCTAGAGCTCGGCCTTTTATGTCCTTTGATTCCATTCATCTGATCTTGTTGCTGCTGTTCATCGTGGCTGTGATAGCCGCGCTTGTCGTGATGATGAAGAAAGCGGCCTTAGCCGTGCAATTGGAGTATCTGAACGAGGAGAATCGCAGGCTTGCCGGGCAGGCCGCCGAGCTGGCGGTCATCCGCGAGAAGTATGTTGCTTTGGAGTCGGCTGCTGCTGCACGTGAGGCGGCGGCCAACGAACAGCTGAATCAGCTCATTTCGGCTGAGAATCGGTTGAAGGAAAGCTTCGAGAATCTGGCTAACCGGATTTTCGAAGAAAAATCGACCGCTTTCAAGAGCCAAAGCAAAGAGCATCTCGAAGCCATGCTTGACCCGCTCAAAACCCAGATCGGTGAATTCAGGAATACCGTGCATCAGACCAATCAGGGTATCCACACCCTGAAAGAACTCAATCTGCGTATGGCCGAGGAGGCTACCAACCTGACCCGTGCACTCAAAGGCGATAACAAGACCCAGGGGGGCTGGGGTGAGCAGGTGCTGGGTCGCATTCTCGATGCATCCGGTCTGACCGAGGGCCGTGATTACCACGCGCAGTTTTCCTATGTGGATGAACAGAGCACACGCAAGCAGCCCGACTGCGTGATTTTTCTGCCGGAGAACAAAGCCATCATTGTCGACTCGAAGGTTTCGCTCACTGCCTATGATCGTTACATCAATTCTGAAACTGCCCTCGAACGCGAAGCCGCCCTGAAAGAGCATGTGCGCTCGTTGAAAAACCATATCGACGGTCTGTCCGCAAAAGCCTATGAAGAGCTTCCCGGCAAGCGCAATCTTGATTTCGTTCTGATTTTCATCCCGGTCGAGTCGGCGTTCATCGATGCCCTGCGCCTGGATGATGCGCTGTATACCTATGCCCTCGACAAGAACATTGTACTGGCTGCCCCGAGCACGTTGCTGGCCACCTGCCGCACTGTGGCTCATCTGCAGAAACTCGACAAGCGCAGTAGCAATGCCATGAAGATCGCGGATCAGGCCGGCAAACTCTATGATCAATTCGTGGCATTTAGTAGTGACATGATAAAAGTCAGTAAGGCTCTGGTGGCGGCCAACGAGGCGCAGGACTCGGCACTCAAACGTCTGTCTTCAGGCAAAGGCAATCTGGTCCGGCAGACCGAACAGCTTAAAGCATTGGGCGCCAAGACGACCAAGTCGGTTCCATTTGGGCTAATCGAAGATGATCTGCCTGCGCTACCGGATGTTCCAGTCTCCGACCCGGAATAAAAAAACGGCACCCGAAGGTGCCGTTTCATTTAAACCAACTGCAGGATTAATTGTGTTGCTGCAAGCCCTTCTGGAGCTGTGAGTTACGCATACCGTAGATGAAATACAGAATTACCGCAGCAAGCAAATACCAGCCGAAGAAGACCAGAACGCGGTTTTCCACGGTGAAGATCAATGCAAAGCAGGAGATGATGCCCAATGCCGGCAGGACCGGATACAGCGGAACCTTGAAGCCACGGGGGATTTCCGGATGCGTGGTGCGCAGCCAGATCACCGATAGGCAGACGATGCCGAATGCCGCTAAGGTGCCGACCGAGGTCATGTCGCCGAGCGTGTTGATGTCGAAGAAAGCCGCCGATGAGGCGGTCAGCAGACCAACCAGGATGGTGTTGACCCACGGCGTCTGGAACTTCGGATGTACTTTCGCGAACACTTTCGGCAGCAGGCCGTCGCGGGCCATGGTGTAGAAGATGCGGGTCTGGCCGTACATCAGCACCAGGATGACCGAAGTCAGGCCGATAATGGCACCGATCTTGATGGTTTTTGCAAACCAGCCCCAGGCAGGACCCATGGCATCCACGGCAACGGCAACCGGATCGGGCACGTTCAGCATTTTGTAGTTGACCATCAAGGTCATCACGATCGAGACCAGGATGTACAGGATGGTGCAGATCAACAGGGACCCGATGATACCGAACGGCATGTCGCGTTTCGGGTCTTTGGCTTCCTGTCCTGCCGTAGACACGGCCTCAAAGCCGATGTATGCAAAGAATACGATTGATGCGGCGCGGAAAATTCCGCCCCAGCCGAATTCGCCTTCTTTGCCGGTCGCTTCGGGAATGAATGGATCCCAGTTGGCTTTCAGGGTATCGAGGTGCTGAATGACGAACCAGCCTACGATGAGGATGAAGGCGATGATGACCGAAGCCTTGATGGCGACAATCACGTTGTTCACTTTGGCGCTTTCGGAAACGCCGATGATCAGCAGGCCGGCGAGCGCCAAGCAGATCAGAAAGGCTGGAAGATTGAATAGGGTGGTGACCGGATTGCCATCCGCTCCGATGACGGCAACACCGTCGCGCATCAGGGTATGACCGAAGGGGCCAGTCAATTCCGGAGGGATTACCAGCCCGTAATCACCGAGCAGACTGACTACATAGCCCGACCAGCCAACGGCAACCACCGAGGCGGCAAGACCATACTCCAGAAGCAATAGACCGCCCATGATCCAGGCCGCGAACTCGCCGACCGTGGTGTAGCTGTAGGTATAGGCCGAGCCGGAAACCGGCAGCGTCGAGGACAGTTCGGCATAACACAGGCCGGCCAGGGCGCAGACCACACCGGCGACCAGGAAGGAAATCAGCACCGCCGGACCGGCGTGCAGGGCTGCTGCGTTACCGGTACGGACGAAAATACCGGCACCGATAATGCAACCGACGCCCAGGAAGACAAGGTTCCACGGACCCAGAGTACGCTTCAGCGTACTGGTTTCGCTTTCCCGTTGGACCTGTTCAACGCTTTTGCGCATGAGCATGCGCGAAAGAAGTCCAGTTGTTGGAGTATTGGCCATTAATCTACCCTCTAAGTAGGTTTTTTGAAAAATGAACGACCCGGATCATCCGGACGAACCCGTTTACCTTAAGCTAGATGAACGCAGGGGTAAAGCCCTTTCCGGTCGATTCGGGGAAATATTCACCACCATGACGGATATTCGACATAACTTTCTGGAATTATTGGCGAATTACCCAGTTTCTGGAACGCCTGAGACCGCGCTACGCCAGGAGTTTTTGGAGTTGGTTTCCTCGTCCGCGGACGCCTGCATGCGCTCTCGGCTTGCCGGCCATCTGACCGGCTCCGCGTGGTTGGTGTCGGCCGATGGGCGAAAAGCACTATTGATGCACCATCGCAAGCTGGACCGTTGGCTGCAGCCGGGCGGGCATGCGGATGGGGACTGGGATCTGGCCGCCGTCGCCCTGCGCGAAGCCATGGAGGAAACCGGATTGCCGAACCTACACGTGGAGCCGACCATTTTTGATCTGGATAAGCACCGAATTTCGGCCCGAGGCACTGAGCCGGAGCATTGGCATTATGATGTCCGTTTCGTGGTTCGGGCCACAGGATCTCAGGAGTTTTCCGGCAATACCGAGTCCTGGCAACTGCGTTGGTTCGACGTCCATGATCTTGCGCAGAATGACGGGTTGGATGAATCCATCCGGCGAATGGCGCACCGATGGCTTGCGCGATAGGCAGATTTTAATCCATCTGGCAGGTTACACGCGACCGCCGAATTCGCCGGTGACGGTCGACACGTATATTTTTTCGCCATTACTGACGTATTCAGGCACCTGGATTTCGATGCCGGTGCTGAGCTTGGCCGGTTTCGGGCGTTTGGTGGCGGTGCCGCCCTTGAGCTCGGGTGGCGTATCGACGACCTCCAGCACCACGCTCGGCGGCATCTGGATGGCCACCGGCGCATCGTCGATCAGCTGCACATAGACGCCTTCAAGGCCTTCGGTGATGTAGCCGGCCATGTCGCCGATGATGTTGGCATCCAGCTGGTAGGGGGTGAAGTCCTCGCTGTCGAGAAAGACGAAGGCATCGCCGTCCATGTATGAAAAACTGGCTTCCCGACGGACCAGATCCAGCTCTTTCAGATCATCGTCGGCGCGCAGACTGAGATCGTATTTGTTGCCAGCAGGTACCGAATACATGGTGAAGCGGAAGGTGACATTGCCGCCGCGGCCCTGCGGTGCCGAACGTTCGATATCGCGGATCTGGTACACGGTATTGTTGTATTCGACGACATTGCCTTTTTTGACATCACAAGCTTTCATGGGATATTCCGGTTGGTTTTATTTGGCGGCCAGACGGACCGAGCCATCAAGGCGGATGGTTTCGCCGTTGAGGTAGCGGTTCTGGAGAATGAAGGCGGCGGTCGCAGCGAACTCCTCCGGCCTGCCGAGGCGGGCCGGGAAGGGGATCGATGCCGACAGCGATTCCTGCACGGCCGGTGGCATGCCATCCACCATCGGTGTCCAGAAAATGCCCGGTGCAATAGTCATCACGCGGATACCGAAACGGGCCAGTTCGCGTGCCATCGGAAGCGTCATGCCGACCACGCCACCCTTGGATGCGGAATACGCCGCCTGGCCGATCTGGCCGTCGAATGCAGCGACCGAAGCGGTGTTGATGATGACACCGCGCTCGCCGTCGTCACCGGCGGCGTTATGCTGCATCTTGTCAGCTGCGGCCTTGGCGACATTGAAACTGCCAATCAGGTTGACCCGGATGGTGGTGGCGAACTGATCCAAAGGCATGCAGGCTTCCCGGCCGAGCACGCGACCAGCACCGATAATGCCGGCGCAGTTGATGGCGGCGTTCAGCCCGCCCATGAACTCTGCCGCCCTGGCGGTATTCTCGGCGATCTGCGCTTCGTCTGAAACATCGGTGCTGAAGTAGGCGGCGTTGCCGGCACCGAGGGTGGTGATCGCTTCGGCAGCTTTGAGGCTATTGATGTCGAACAGGGCGACTTTCCCGCCATGGCTGACGATATGCTGGGCAACGGCAAAGCCGAGGCCGGAAACGCCGCCGGTAATGATGGCGCGGGTGTCGGAAAGTTTCATGGCGGACCCTCAGATGAATGCGACATATTAGCAAAAAATCAAGCAAAACCCGTAAAATTGCGGTGTCACTCCGCAGCGCTACCGCCCATGAAAATAAAATTCGCTCTACTGACTTTATTCGCTTCCGGTCTCCTCCAGGCTGAGAACAGTCCTTTGCCCTGCCGTGCCGCAGATCCGGACAACCCGCGCCCACGTATTGGTCTGGTGCTCGGCGGCGGCGGTGCCCGAGGTATCGCGCATTTGAGTGTGCTCAAGGAAATCGAGCGTCAGGGCATCCCGATCGATTGCATCGCCGGCACCTCGATGGGCTCATTGGTCGGCGGCTTATATGCTTCAGGCATGAGCACGGCGGACATGGAAACCATGTTGCGGACCATGGATTGGGATACCGTGATGAAGGATACCGTGGTCCGCAAAGATCGCAGCTTCCGGCGCAAACAGGATGATCTGGAGTCTCTGGCTCCAGCCAAGCCGGGCATTGGCAAGGACGGTCTTCGGATCTCTTCGGGCTTGCTTGCGGGTCAGAACATCCAGCTCTTTTTGGAACGGCAGATTGCAGCCTCGGCCGGGGTGACCGATTTCAACCGCCTGCCGATTCCCTACCGTGCAGTGGCGACCGACATCAACACCGGCAAAGCCGTGGTTCTCGATTCTGGCAGTCTGGCCAAAGCCATGCGTGCCAGCATGTCGATTCCGGGTGCTTTCAATCCCGTCACTATTGATGGACGCATTCTTGTCGATGGCGGCTTGGTCAATCAGGTGCCAGTGGATGTCGTGCGGGCAATGGGTGCGGATATCGTCATTGCCGTCGATGTCGGTACACCACTCCAGGAAATTCATTCCGAAAGCAGTGCGTTGGCCATCGGCGATCAGGTCATGGGTCTGTTGACCGTCGGCAATACCCAGGCCCAGCTGGCCACGCTCGGACCGAAGGATATCCTGATCCAGCCCGATCTGGGCAAGGACGTGACCACAGCATCTTTCGAGAAGGCCGCATTGGCTCTCGAAATCGGTGACAAGGCCGCAGCGGCTGCGGCACCGCGACTGGCCGCATTGGCCAGACCGGAATTGCCGGCACGCCGACCTTCGCCAAACCGCGATGCACAGACGCGAATCGCGTTCATCGAATTGGATAACCGCAGTGAATACGATGACCGTATCTTTTCACGCCATCTGAATACATTGAAGGGTGAAACCATCAATCGTGACGAAATCGATAAACAAATCCATGCCATATATGGCCAGTATCCGCTGGAACTGGTGAGCTATGAGGTGGTCGAAAAGCAGGGCGAGACCGGCCTGAAGGTGACCGTGACCCCGCCAGTCGTTGGCAAATATTTCGGTGAGTACGGTTTGAACTTCAGCAGCAGTTCGAAAGGCCAGTTCCTGTTCAACATCACCGCCGGCGTCACTATTGCTCCAATGAATCCATCCGGCGGCGAGTTGCGCACCTTACTCACTCTCGGCGATGAGCCCAGCCTGAGCAGTGAGTGGTATCAGCCGCTCGCACCAGCATCACCGTTCTTCACCGATATCCGTGTCGGTTACGAAAAGCCGCTGTTGTCCCTTGTGGATGGCAATGAAAACGTGCTGGTGGAATATGCCGCGCCGACCGTATTCATGAGCGCCAAACTCGGCCGCTCTTATGGCAATTGGGGTGAGCTGAGTCTGCAGGCCAACATCGCCAATGGTCGGCTCGAGCGCAACATCGGCTCGACGGCGTTTCCGGAGTACGATTACCAGCGCCGTGAGCTTGCGCTCGGCTTTACCATCGATACTGTCGATTCGCTGTACCTGCCGCGCAACGGAAATGTCCTGGAAGCCTCCGTGGTCAGTTCCGTGGATGCCTGGGGCAGTGACGACGATTATCGTCAGTTCAATTTCGATTTAATGCATGCCCGCGCACTAGGCAAGCATTCCGGATTCGCCGGACTGCGCTACCACAATACGTTCAGTGGGGATGCCGGCTTCCAGAACTACTACAGCCTGGGCGGCGTCACCCGTTTTGCCGGATACCAGGCCGAACAGCAGTTCGCCGAGAACTATGCTCTCGTTTTCGCCGGCTATAACTATGAACTGGGCAAGCTTCTCGGACGATCCCTGGTCCTGGGCGGCTCAATTGAACGTGGCAAGATCTGGTATGACAGCGCCATCGTTTTCGATGACTATCAGACGCACCGCAGCATCTATTTCGGTTTCGATTCCTGGATCGGATTGCTGATGATGGGTTATGGCCACAGCAACGAGGGGGATAGCAATTTCTTCATCGAGCTCGGCAGGACGCGCTGATTATTTACAGGCTTTTCGAAAAGAACCGGTTGCAGCCGCCGTGACCGGTATCGCCCATTGGTTTATCAAGCGAACGGAAGCCGGCTTTTTGATACAGCGCCATGGCGCTGTCCATGCCGACCACGGTTTCCAGGTAGCACAGTTCGAAGCCGTAATCGCGTGCCTTGGCCAGACAGGTATCCAGAAGCGCCTGACCTGCGCCCAGGCCACGCAGTGCCGGTAGAAAGTACATCTTGCGTAACTCGCAGATCCGTGGATTAGTGGCGCCTTCCAGTGGCGCGATACCGCCACCACCTAGGACCTGGCCTTCCAGTTCGACCACATAGTAGGCGCTGCGCGGGGCATTGTAGGCTTTGCTCATCCAGTCCACTTCGGCATCGTGAATGGCGAAGCCGTCTCCGTCAGCACCGAATTCCGGCATCACGCTACGGATGATGTAAGCCACGCGTGAATCATCGTGCGCTGTGATTGAACGGATTTTCCAATTACGGTTTTTCATGATGCAGGGCCCGGTTGACTTTACTGGCGCTCGGCCGGTCGAGCAGTCGGCTCAGCCAGGCGCCGGTGTCGACGAGTTTAGCCAAATCCACGCCGGTGGCAAAGCCCATGCCATGCAGGGCATACACCAGGTCCTCGGTGGCCAGGTTGCCGCTGGCACCCTGCGCATACGGGCAGCCACCGGTGCCGGAGACCGATGCGTCGATGGTACGTATTCCGATTTCCAGACACGCATAGACATTGGCCAATGCCTGCCCGTAGGTGTCATGAAAATGTACGGCAATCGATTCCATCGGAATTTCGTTGGACACCGCCTTTATTAGGGCACGCGCGGCATGGGCGGTACCGATACCGATGGTGTCGCCCAGCGAGATTTCGTAACAGCCCATCTCCTTCAGGGTTCTGGCCAGACGTACCACATCGGCGGTGTCGACCGCACCCTGGTAAGGGCAGCCGAGTACGGTCGAGATATAGCCGCGCACGGCGATGCCATCCTCCATGGCACGCTCGAGCACGGGCTGGAAGCGCGCGATGCTTTCATCGATGCTGGCATTGATGTTGCGCATGCTGAAGGCTTCCGAGGCCGCTGCAAACACCGCTACTTCGCGGACGCCGCAGGCGACGGCGCGTTCGTAGCCTTTCAGGTTCGGAACCAACACCGGATAGCGGCGGCCATCGTCTTTCGGAAGCAGGGCAAACAGAGTTTCGGCATCGGCCAGCTGCGGTACCCAGTTCGGGCTCACGAAGCTGGTTGCCTCGATGGTCTGCAAACCACAGTCCGCCAGACGTCGGATCAATTCGTATTTATCAGCCGTGGCAACGAATCCCGGCTCGTTCTGCAGGCCGTCACGCGCGGATACTTCGACGATGCGGACGGAGTCAGTCATGTGCGGGCTCCCAGCTGAAGATTTCGGCATCAGCATTGAGTACGCGACCGGCTTCGGCAAGAACGCCGGTAATGCTCCCTTTGCCGGGAGCTTTGATACTGAGTTCCATTTTCATAGCTTCCATGACCGCCAGTTCGTCGCCGGCCTGTATTGACTGGCCGGACTGCACCTTCAGCACGACCAGCTTTCCGGGCATCGGAGCACGGATGAATCCGTCAGAATGGTTTAGGCCCTCGCCGGCATCGCTTCCGGGAACCCTGACCTGCCAGTGCGACCTGCGCCGACCGTCGTGGACTACCAATGCATTGTCAAAACGGAAGCAATGCAGATCATGGTGCCGACCATTCATATCCAGCGATACCGACTCCCTGCATCCGTTCCGAATCCGCGCTTCAAGCCTGTTGCCGCTCGCGGTTACGGTCAGTAGGTCGCCAAGCAAGCGGACACGGAAAAGTTCGAAATCCGCATGATGTCTCAGTGCGATTCGGAACATGCCTCGGCCGTGTATCCGCCAGAAATCACGCTGAGACCATGGATCATCGGCAGCAGCGGATAAAGTAAGCTCGGCGGCTTTTAGGCTGAAATAGGCTGCAGCGGCGTGGTGCCAGTCCGGAAGATTTTCCGGTTTTTTCAGCACGGCATCGAGATTCCGGTCCAGAAAGCCGGTGTCGATATCGCCTTGCTGCACGGATGGATGTGCGACCAGATCTTCGAGAAACCCGATATTGCTCGGCAAACCGAAGATCTGGCAGCCAGCCAGGGCATTCTGCATGCGGTGAAGAGCGGCTTCCCGGCTGTCGGCATGGACAATCAGCTTGGCCAGCATCGGGTCATAGAAAACACCGACGTGGTCGCCTTGGCGGAAACCGGCATCAATGCGCACCGATGCGCCGGTTTCAGGGAGATGAAGCTGTAGGATAGGACCACTGCCCGGCATGAAATTCATATCCGGATTTTCTGCATATAAGCGGACCTCAAGCGCATGACCTTGATGCCGTATGGCATCCTGCAACAATGGAAGCGGGCATCCGGCAGCAACTTCCAGCTGCCATTGCACCAAGTCGAGTCCGGTGACCATTTCCGTGACTGGATGTTCGACCTGCAGACGGGAGTTGATTTCCATGAAGAAGAACTCACCGTTCTGTGCAACGATAAACTCGACGGTACCGGCATTGCGGTAATCCACGGCGCGTGCTGCAGCCACGGCCGCCTCGGCCATGCGTGCGCGCCGTGTGGCATCCAGAAAGGGAGATGGGGATTCTTCGATGATTTTTTGGAAGCGTCGCTGGGCCGAGCATTCACGTTCGCCGAGATGGATAGTATTGCCATGGCTGTCGGCAAAGATCTGGAACTCGATATGGCGCGGTTTTTCGATGTAGCGCTCGAGTAGCACCCGGTCCTTTCCGAAGGCGTTGCGTGCTTCGCGTTGGCAGGATTCGAGCGCCGCCGCGAAGGCCGACGGCTCATGCACGATGCGCATGCCTTTGCCGCCACCACCATGGGCGGCCTTGATCATCAACGGATAGCCGACGGCATCGGCTTCACGTTGCAGATGCGCCGGGTCCTGGTCCTCGCCGCCGTAACCGGGCACGACCGGCACGCCGTGGGCGGCCATAAGGGCTTTGGCACCGGCTTTCGATCCCATCGCCCGCATGCTGATGGCTTTCGGGCCGATGAACACCAGCCCGGCGGACTCCACCATTTCGGCGAACTCGGCGTTCTCGGACAGGAAGCCGTAACCCGGATGGACGGCTTTGCAGCCGCTGCTCAAGGCGGCATCGAGTACTGCCTGCTTATTCAAATAACTGGAAGAAGCTTCCGGCGGACCGATGCCTACCGACTCATCAGCCATGCGGACATGCTCGGCATATCGGTCGGCCTCGGAATAGACGGCAACGGTAGCGATGCCAAGCTGCTTGCAGGTCCGCATGACCCGGCACGCGATTTCCCCACGATTGGCAACGAGAATTTTATCAAACAGACTCATTCATTGTCCCAATCATCGAAGTGGTCATGAAGGGGATGCTGCCGGCACACATTTTGAGGACAGCATTGATTATGCCCTCGGAATGAGGCGGACTCACATGGATGGACGCCGCTTTCATTGTTCAATCCAGCCGCTTGGCCGCTTATCAAGAAACGCACTCAGGCCTTCCTGACCCTCGGCGCTGACCCGCAGTCGTGCAATCAGTTCGGCGTTTGCTTTGTCCTGGTTCTCCATCTGCAGAGCCGTATCGGCAGGGGTGTACTCCCGAATCAGCTGTTTGGCGACGGCGATGGCTTTCGGTCCGGCTTTGCCAATCCAGTGTACGATCCGGTCGATGCTGGCATCCAGTTGCGCTGCCGGAACGGCTTCATGCAACAGGCCGATGTGCAGGGCTTGTGTGGCATCGAAGATTTCAGCCGACAGGAAGTAACGGCGGGCATGGCGTGCGCCGATGGCGGCAATGACATAGGGCGAGATTACCGCCGGAACCAGACCGAGCTTGACCTCGCTCAGGGTGAATTTGGCGGTATCGACGCCAATGGCGATATCGCAGCAGGCTAGCAGGCCGACACCGCCGCCGTAGGCCGAGCCGTTGACGCGTGCCAGCACCGGTATCGGCAGATTGTCCAAACGGCGCAGGCAGCGTGCCAGTGCCATGGCATCCTCGAAATTCTCGTTTTCCGGAGCCTGCGCCATCTCGCGCATCCAGTTCAGATCGGCTCCCGCCGAGAACGTGCCGCCGGCTCCGGTCACCACCAGGCAGCGTGCCCCGGTAGCCTCGATTTCGGCCAAGGCTTCATCCAGATCCGAAATCAGGCCTGCATCGAACGCATTGTGGCTGGAAGGCCGGTTTAGAGTCAGTGTCGCGAGCGTGCCGCGACGTTCAAGCAGGACGGTATCGGACATGGGCTACTGATTCCAAAAAGGAAATGATAACGGATATCCCGTTAGTCTGGTGTATGAGACCTCTTTTAGAATGCATCAGTCCGTGCAAAAGTGTTTTTGCGTGTCTGCCAGGCGCCATCGGTGAAATCCGGAAAATCCACACTGCGATTGTCCTCGGCAATCGACTGTTCACTGAGCGGTGTGATCGCGCTCCAGGCCGCTGCATCGTAGACATCCTGAGGCGTTGCGATGCCACGCTTGGCGCTTTCGATGAAGGCGTGTAGTACGAAGAAATCCATGCCGCCATGACCGGCGCCATCGGCATCGGTGGCGTATTTCTTCCAAAGCGGATGGTCGAATTTCTCCAGCCAGGCCGCGGCCGGTTCCCATTTATGACGCGGACTGATGCCTTCGATGTGCAGGGACTGGTTGATGTCCATCCATAAGCCTTTGCTGCCTTGGACGCGGAACCCAAGCGAGTACGGGCGGGGCAGGGAGGTGTCGTGCTGCAGCAGTACCGTCTCGCCGTTGGCACAGGCAATCTGGGTAGTCACCACATCGCCGAGTTTGAAGCGGATCGCGGCATTAGGATGGTCTTTGCCGCCCTTGGCAAGCACAAAATCCTGCAGTCCCTGGGCGCGGGTGGCATATGAGCTCAGACGTGTGAAGCGGTTGCCGCGGTTGATGTCAGTCATCATCGCAATTGGTCCTATGCCATGAGTCGGGTAAAGGTCGCCATTGCGGTCGATGGAATGCTGGGTGCGCCAACGGGCCTCCGAGTAGCCTTTGTCGCCGAACTCTGCGCCACTGTCGTAGGGTGTTTTGCCGTCATTGAATTTCACGCCGCGTAGGTCGTGTTGGTAGCCGCCCTGCAGATGCAGCAAATCGCCGAACAGGCCGTGTCGGACCATGTTGAGGACAGCGATTACATCGCGCCGGTAACAGACGTTTTCCAGCATCATGACCTGTGCGCCATACTTTTCGGCAGCCCTAACCACATCCCAGTGGTCCTGCAAGGTCAGACCGAGCACGACTTCGGTGCCGACATAGCGGATACCGCGTTCCAAGGCATCGACAATCATCGGCCTGTGCCATTCCCAGGGCGTGGAAATCACCACGGCATCCAGATCTCGGCGGTCGAGTAGCTTCCGGTACGCGTGCGGGTCGCCCGTCACGATTTCCGGCATTTTCTTTCCGGAGGCGGTCACCATGGCGATGCTGTCACGCAGCATGCCGGCATCGGTATCACACAGTGCAATCACATCGACGTCGTCCCGGGCTAGGGCTAGCTCCAGATGGTTCTGGCCACGCAGCCCAACACCGATCAGTCCGATACGGACCTGGTTACGGGTCGTGGCAGAGAGCTGCTCAGGCGCGATGAACAGCCCGGCAGCAAGGACGGCACCGGATTGCAGAAAATGACGGCGAATGGGGTTCATGGGCGGCAGTCTTTTAAAGCGAGGGAGGCTTCAGCGTACCTATGCGGGGGTGACTTGTGAAGACCAGCTGAATTTCACGGCGGTCTTGACTGGAATCAACAGCATTTTCACAACTTAACGCTATAATGAGAATAATTCCCATTTGGATATCTGGCATGAATTTGAGCCAATTGGCCGTCGGACAGGAGGCCCATGTGCAGGCGGTGACGCCGCAAGGCGAGGGCGATGCTATTGCCATGCGCCTTCTGGATCTCGGGTTTGTCCCGGGCGAAGCCGTTCATTGCATCGCCTTGGCGCCGTTCGGTGGCGATCCCATTTTGGTGCAGGTCGGATTCACCCGGTTTGCGCTGCGTGCCTCTGAAGCCGTTCGAATCCAGATTACGGTGGCGTCATGAAGACATTGAATGTCGCATTAGTCGGTAACCCGAACTGCGGCAAGACCGCGCTGTTCAATCTGTTAACCGGAAGCCGTCAGAAGGTCGCCAATTATGCCGGCGTTACCGTCGAACGCAAGGAAGGCCGGTTCTTTCTTGACCAGTGCCAGGTCCGTATCCTCGATCTTCCTGGCGCCTATAGCCTTAAAGCGGCCAGTCCCGATGAGGAAATCACCCGGGAAATCTGCATGGGCAGCGGTACGTATGGGTTCCAGCCCGATGTGCTCATCTGTGTCGTTGATGCCACCAATCTGCGCCTGCACCTGCGCTTCGTGCTGGAGCTGAAGGCGCTTGGCAAGCCGATGCTGGTGGCATTGAACATGATGGATGCCGCCCATAAGCGTGGTATCACGATTGATGTGCCGGCACTGGCGGCAGCGCTCGGCGTTCCGGTGGTGCCCACGGTTGCTGTTGCTTCGCATGGTGCCGATGCCCTCAAAGCGGCGCTGATCGGGGATGCTTTCGAATTGCCGCCACTGGAATGGAACAGCGCATCCGATGTTGACAGCCATCAACAAGTGCGACGTATTTTGGCCGACTGCGTTGGCATGCCCCGTGTTACTTCGCGGACCGATGACCGCCTGGACCGCTGGTTGCTGCATCCCGTCATCGGCCCCGTCGTGCTTTTCACGCTCCTGTTTTTCATGTTCCAGGCCGTGTATGCCTGGGCTGGGCCTTTTCAAGATGGTATTTCATCCATTATTGCTTGGATGTCTGGTGCTATCGGAAATCTCATCCCACAGGGCATACTCCTGAGCCTGATCCAGGACGGCATCTTTGCCGGTCTCGGCACCGTGCTGGAGTTCCTTCCTCAGATTCTGATTCTGTTCGCTTTCATTCTGGCGCTGGAAGAGACCGGCTATCTGCCCCGTGCTGCCTTCCTTCTCGACCGCATCATGTTCCTTAGTGGTTTGACCGGCCGTTCCTTTATCCCCTTGCTGTCGAGTTATGCCTGTGCCATTCCCGGTATCATGGCCACGCGTTCCATCCAAGATCCGCGTGATCGCTTGGCAACCATCATGGTGGCGCCTTTGACCACCTGTTCGGCGCGCTTGCCGGTCTATACGCTGCTGATCGGTGCCTTCATTCCTGAAACCCAAGTGGCTGGATTGTTCAATCTTCAGGGGCTGGTGCTGTTCGCGCTTTACCTATTCGGTATCATCAGCGTTTTCGCGGTCGCCTGGGTGATGAAAATGCTCAGCCTGCGCAAATCCGAGCATGCCCTGCTGCTGGAGCTGCCGTCCTACCGGATGCCCAATCTGCGTGATCTGGCGATTGGTCTGTGGGACCGCATGCGCATTTTCCTGCACCGAGTCGGCGGCATCATCCTCAGCCTGACTGTGCTCCTGTGGTTTCTGTCCAGTTTCCCGAGCCCGCCCGAGGGTTTTACCGGACCGGCCATCGATTACAGCTTTGCCGGCCGCATCGGACATGCGCTGGCACCGCTTTTCGCCCCGATCGGATTCAACTGGCAAATCGTGCTCGCCCTGATTCCCGGCATGGCCGCACGCGAGGTGGCGGTCTCCGGGCTGGCCACCGTCTACGCCGTCTCTAGCGACGCGGCGGGCATCAACCAGCTGGGAAGCATCCTGGCCGCGCAGTGGAGTCTGGCGACCGCGCTTTCGGTACTGACCTGGTATGTCTTCGCCCCGCAGTGCATTTCAACCATCGCCACCATCAAGCGTGAAACCAACTCCTGGAAACATACCGCGTTTGCGGTGATCTATCTGTTCGGACTGGCCTATCTGTTTGCCTTCCTGGTGTACCAGACAGCATCGGCGCTGGCATGAACGATATCCTGCAATGGCTGCTGGTTTACGCGGTGGTGCTGTGGTGTCTAATGCGCTTGATGCAGAAGTACGCATCGCAGTCGATGTGGCAGTGGCAGGCCAAAGTGAGCTATTTCTTTGAAATCCGGAAGGCGTCATGGAGCCGCCGGTTGGGACGATTCCTGCGTCCTGCCGTGGCGATTCCGCAGGGATGCCAGAGCCATTGCAGTTCCTGCCGGAACTGCGCCTGAGATTTAGGCCGGAGAGCCTGGTTCTTTAAGCACTTACCCGGATACGGCATGAGCGCCGAGCCGATTCAGTATCGGTGAATGACCAGAAGCATGCCGATATTCAAATCCTGAAGTTATGCCACCATCCGTTTTGTCTACATCCGATAGACGGCGGTCGGACTGCGTTCAATCGGCGCATTCAGTGAAGCCGAAAGTGCCAATGCCAGTACACGGCGCGTATCCACAGGGTCGATCACACCGTCATCCCAGAGCCGGCTGCTGGCGTAGAACGGGTGGCCCTGACGTTCGTATTGTTCGCGGATGGGATCCTTGAAGGCGGTTTCGTCTTCCGCGCTCCAGGTCTCACCTTTGGCCTCAATGCCATCGCGTTTGACCGTTGCCAGCACTGAAGCAGCTTGCTCGCCGCCCATGACCGAAATACGTGCATTCGGCCACGACCAGAGAAAGCGGGCCCCGTAGGCGCGACCACACATCGCATAATTGCCGGCGCCGAAACTGCCGCCGATCAGGATGGTGAATTTGGGTACATGCGAACAGGCGACGGCGGTGACCATCTTGGCGCCGTCTTTGGCGATTCCGGCCTGTTCGTATTTCCGGCCGACCATGAAACCGGTGATGTTCTGAAGGAATACCAAGGGGATGTTGCGTTGGTTGCACAGCTCGATGAAATGCGCGCCCTTGAGTGCGCTTTCCGGAAACAGAATGCCATTATTGGCGACGATGCCGACCGGAAACCCGTGCAGGTTGGCGAAGCCGGTAATCAGTGTTTTTCCGTAGCGCGCTTTGAATTCCTGGAACTCGGACCCATCGACCAGGCGGGCAATGATTTCACGGACATCAAAGGGACGACGTGCGTCCTTGGGAACGATGCCATACAGCTGTTCAGCGGGATAGGCCGGTTCTAATGGTGCTTTCAATGCCAGCACTTCGGGTTTGCGTCGATTGAAGTTGGCCACGATACTACGGGCAATCGCCAGTGCGTGCTCGTCGTTTTCAGCGAGGTGATCGGCCACGCCGGAAATGCCGGTATGCACTTCGGCCCCGCCCAGGCTTTCGGCATCCACGATTTCACCGGTGGCGGCTTTCACCAGCGGTGGTCCGCCGAGAAAGATGGTGCCTTGTCCGCGTACGATGATGCTTTCATCGCACATGGCGGGCACATAAGCCCCCCCGGCCGTGCACGATCCCATCACAACCGCGATCTGCGGAATGTTGCGCGCACTCATGCGCGCCTGATTGTAGAAAATCCGGCCAAAGTGTTCGCGGTCGGGGAATACTTCATCCTGTAACGGTAAAAAGGCGCCGCCAGAATCCACCAGATAGATGCATGGGAGATGATTTTCGAGAGCGATTTCCTGCGCGCGAAGATGTTTCTTGACCGTCA
Organism: Arenimonas sp.; assembly: GCF_044348765.1. Classification (GTDB taxonomy): domain Bacteria; phylum Pseudomonadota; class Gammaproteobacteria; order Xanthomonadales; family Xanthomonadaceae; genus Arenimonas. The sequence goes on along the minus strand of NZ_JBIKSE010000003.1, from coordinate 16,584 downwards.
TCGGAAAATAGGTGCCACCCTTGACCGTCGCATCATTGGCCACGATCACCACTTCCAGGCCATGCACACGACCGATACCGGTGATGATTCCGGCCGATGGAGCTTGGCCATCGTATTGGCCGTCGGCGGCCAGCGCCGAAAGTTCAAGGAAAGGACTGCCCGGATCGAGCAGGGCATCAATGCGCTCCCTTGGCAGCAACTTGCCGCGGGCCGTGTGTTTGGCGCAGGCTGCTTCACCGCCGCCCAGGGCCACGGCAGCCAGACGTGCATTCAGGGCGCCCCGTTGTTCCATCATGGCCGCATGGTTGGCGGCATATTCATCAGAGCCGGTATCGATGTTGCTGGTCAGTTTCGGCATGCAGGGTTTGCACCTCTTTTACTTAGTCTACCCAAAAAAAAACCGCCGTTGCCGGCGGTTTTTTCAATAATCGCAGAGCGACTATTACTTCTTGACTTCTTCAGCAGCAGCTTCGGTAGCGGCAGCAGCTTCAGCAGTGGCGTCAGCAGCGGCAGCAGTGGCGTCAGCAGCAGCGGCAGTGGCGTCAGCAGCAGCGTCAACAACCGGGGCAGCGGCATCAGCAGCAACGGCGGTGGCGGCGTCAGCGGTGGCGTCAACAGCGGCTTCGGTGGCGGCAGCGGCTTCGGCGGTGGCGTCAGCAGCGGCTTCTTCTTGCTTCGAGCAGGCGGTCAGAGCCAGTGCGAAGGCCAGAGCAATGATGGTTTTGTTCAGGGACATGGGTATTTCCTCAAAGTTTCAATATTGAATTTGATTAAAAAAACGTGCGTTATCACGCACGTAGAACTAATCATGCCAGTATTTTTCAAATAGTCAAGTATTTGTGAGTAAAAAGTAAAATAAATGTTCAGTTAGACCAGTTCGATGGCCACGGCTGTGGCCTCGCCCCCACCAATACAAAGGCTTGCAACACCTTTTTGCAGACCCCGGGCCTGCAGGGCATAAATCAGGGTCACCAGAATCCGAGCCCCAGATGCCCCGATGGGATGGCCGAGTGCGCAGGCCCCCCCATTGATGTTGACCTTTTCATGGGGGATGCCTAGTTCGTGGATTGGGGCCATTGCCACGGTTGCGAAGGCCTCATTGATTTCGAACAGATCGACATCCATCACCGACCAACCGGCTTTGGCCAGAACCGACTGGATGGCACCGACCGGCGCGGTGGTGAACCATTCCGGAGCCTGGGCAAAGGAGGCTTGCGCGACAATCCGTGCCAATGGTTTCAGATTCTTGGCGGTAGCGTACTGTTCCGAGCAAAGTACCAGAGCTGCGGCACCGTCATTGATGCTGGAAGAGCTGGCGGCGGTGATGGTGCCGTCTTTCTTGAATGCGGCGCGCAGTGTCGGGATTTTTTCAATATTACATTTTCCGGGCTGTTCATCGCTTGCAATCTGCATTTCGCCTTTGCGGCCGGAAACCGTGACCGGCACTATCTCGGCATCGAAGGCGCCGCTTTGCTGGGCGTTCAGGGCGCGGCGCACCGATTCGGCAGCGAAAGCATCCTGCTGTTCACGGGTGAAGCCGTATTTGGCCACGCACAGCTCGCCGAACACCCCCATGGATTGCTTGTCGTAAGGATTGGTCAGGCCATCCCAGGCCATATGGTCGAGCATTTCTGCGCTGCCGTAGCGGATGCCGGTGCGTGAACCCATCAGCAGATGCGGGGCGTTGGTCATCGACTCCATGCCGCCGGCAACCACGACATCGGCCGAACCGGCCTTGATCAGATCGTGCCCGAACATCACGGCCTTCATGCCGGAGCCACACACTTTGTTCAATGTGGTCGCGCCGGCCAGCAAGGCCACGCCGGCCGCAATGGCAGCCTGGCGGGCAGGCGCCTGACCCAAACCGGCCGGCAGTACGCAGCCCATCAGGACTTCATTGACGTTATCGCCGCCGACACCGGCCTGCTCCAGAGCGGCCTTGATTGCGGTGGCTCCGAGCTGCGGGCTGGGCACGCCGGTGAATTGGCCCAGCAGGGCGCCGAGGGCGGTACGTTTGGCGCCGACTATGACGATCGAGTTCATGCGAGTTTCCTTTTCGCGGTTATTGCCGGCCGTCGAACAGTTCACGTCCGATCAGCATGCGGCGGATTTCGTTGGTGCCGGCACCGATGGCATACAGCTTGGCATCGCGCAGGATACGACCGGCATCGTAGTCATTGATGTAGCCGTTGCCGCCGAGCGACTGGATGCATTCCAGGGCGACCTGCACCGCCGATTCGCTGGCATGCAGCAGACAGCTGGCGGCATCCACGCGTGAACGCTCGCCGGCATCGTATGCACGGGCCACGGCGTAGGCGAAGGCGCGCGAGGATTGCAAGGCCGTGTACATATCGGCGATCTTGGCCTGCATGATGCCGAAACTGCCGATGGCGGCATCGAACTGGCGGCGCTCGCGCACGTAGGGCAGGGTCAGATCCAGCGCGGCCTGCATCAGACCGATCGGGCCGCCCGAGAGCACCAAGCGCTCGGTGTTCAGACCGCTCATCAGCACCTTGACGCCTTCATGGACGCTGCCGAGGATGTTTTCAGCCGGAATCACACAGTTCTCGAATACCAATTCACAGGTGTTGGAACCGCGCATCCCGAGCTTGTCGAGTTTCTGGGCGGTGCTGAAACCCGGCATGCCTTTCTCCACCAGAAAAGCGGTCATGCAGCGGCTGCCGGCCTCTTTGCCGGCCGTGCGCATGTACACGATCAGTACATCGGCCTCAGGGCCGTTGGTAATCCACATCTTGTTGCCATTGGCGATCCATGTGCCGTGTTTCAGTTCGGCACGGCAGGCCATGGCCCCGACCACATCCGAGCCGGCACCGGGTTCGCTCATGGCCAGAGCGCCGACCCATTCGCCGCTGCACAGCTTCGGCAGGTAATGCGTGCGTTGCGCATCGGTGCCGTTCAAATACAGGTTCTGCACGCACAGGTTGGAATGGGCACCGTAGCTGAGGCCGACCGAACCGGAAGCGCGGGAGATTTCCTCCATCGCCACCAGGTGGGCGAGGTAGCCCATTCCGGAGCCGCCGTAGGCATCGCCGACGGTAATGCCGAGCAGGCCCATGTCGCCCATTTTGCGCCAGAGGTCGGCCGGAAACAGGTTATCGCGGTCGATATCGGCCGCACGCGGTACGATTTCGGTTTCTGCAAACCGCCTGACGCTGTCACGCAGGGCGTCCAGGTCCTCGCCGAGTCCGGTCAGTGCCATCACATCAACCGGCGCGACGGCCGTGGAAGCGCGGGGCGTGCTGCCCCAGATGCGGCAGGCGCAATTTACCGATCGCGCTGATGCGTTCTTCGGCCATGCGGTCGGCTGCCTTGTAGGTCGGTATGCCGTCGCGGGCGCTGATTCCGAAAATGCGACCGAGATTGAAATAAATGGTACGCAGCATGCGCATGGCGCGTTCGCGGTTATAGCCGTCGATTTCCAGCGACACATTCATCAGGCCGCCGGCGTTGACCGCGTAATCCGGGGCATACAGAATTCCACGGCGCTGTACTTCATCACCAATCTCGTTGCTGGCCAATTGGTTATTGGCTGCGCCGCAGATGATTTTGCATTTCAGGCGATCAAGGGTTGCATCGTTGACCGTACCGCCGAGCGCGGTCGGCGAGTACACATCGGCGTCGACATCATAAATGTCGTCCAGTGCCACCGCTTCGCAGCCGTACTCGTCCACTGCGCGCTGTACGGCCTCTTTGTTGATATCGGTGACGAAGATCTTGGCGCCGCGTTCGTGTAGCAGCTTGACGAATTCCATACCGACATGGCCAACGCCCTGTACGGCGTAACTGTATTTGCCGACGTCTTCATTGCCGAATTTGACCTGCAGTGCCGACATCAGGCCCTGCAGCGTACCGAAGGCAGTGAACGGCGAGGGGTCGCCCGAGCCGCCGTGCACCTGATGCACGCCGGTGACGAATTCGGTTTCGCGGTAGACGTATTCCATGTCGTTGACGTCGATACCAACGTCCTCGGCGGTGATGTAGCGGCCATTCAGGGAGTTCACGAAACGTCCGAAGGCACGGAACAGCGCTTCCGATTTGTCCTTGCCCGGATCGCCCCAGATCACAGCCTTACCGCCCCCCAGATTCAAGCCGGACACCGCCGCTTTGTAGGTCATGCCGCGGCTCAGGCGCAGCACGTCGTTCAGTGCGTCCTGTTCGCTGGCATAGTTCCACATGCGGGTACCGCCGAGCGCCGGACCAAGCACGGTGTTGTGGATGGCGATGATGGCTTTCAGGCCGGCATCCTTGTTATGGCAGAACACCACTTCTTCGTGTTCGGTTTTGTTGATGCTTTCAAAAATCATGGCGGCTCCGGAAAGCGGCAGACAGGGTGCGCGCATTATAAAGCAATTGCTCTGACTGCCGCGCCCCAAGCTACTGCAGGCGATGCGCACGCTCACGGAACCAAAGCGTGCAAATCCATTTAACTCCTTGTTTTACGGGTAGGCCGGCATGTAGGCTGGTGCGTGTAATTTGGCCATCGGGAAGCAGGTTGTCGAACCGTACCATCTGGCCTCGGATGGCCGGGATGTCTGTGTTGAGGAGTGGGAATGCGGTTTCGCCCCCGGCAGGCGGGGTATTCAGATAACTCACCGCCGTTCGCAGACGCTGGCCCGAACCGCCGGCAGTGACCGGAATAAACAGGGACGTGGGCAGGAAGTCACGATGCAGTTTGTATTCCTGTCCGGGCAAATAGCGCAACAGGATCAAGGGTTCCGCCTGATTGACCGGTAAGCCTGCGGCGTCCGCCATGCGCCGCTGCAGCAGATTCAGGTACAGTTGTTCGAATTCGGGCAGAAAAATGAAATCCCAGCTGGTGCGGACATCGTTCTGATGCCGCCTGCCTTGGCTGTCCACCGATATGGATGGCCCCAGGTCCGGCCCGCCCAGGCATTGAATGTAGAGGCATTCTTCTTCGCTCAAAAGACTGTCATGCCGGTACAGGGCGATGCCCGGGGCCAGGCAGTCGCCATGGGTAGCCTGTGTGGTTCTTTGGAGATCACCGAAGTCCCAGTCATCGCCGGCATAGGGGCTCGCCGTGGGCTCGGGTGCTGCAAATCCGTGTGTGGGATCGGGCGCCGGTACCGGCATGCCCACTTCGGCCGCGAGCTTGCGGATGCTGTTGGCGCGGGCTGGATCGGCGCTGCACAGGCGGCCCTCGGCCAGGCGTTCACCCAGCAGGGCCATGGCCACCAGGCTGCCATTCATGGCAGCGACTTCCAGCATCGCTGTGCTTTGCTGCTGTTGCTGCGGCGTTCCGAAGCGGCCCAAGTAAACGGCAGCATCGCACAGGGCATGGGCATGGCCTTGACGGCAACAGGCCTGCCAGCGCGAGGCCAGTTGCGACCAGTCCAAGGCTTCGGCGGATTCAATCACGCTAGCGGTAGCCAGTCGGTAGGTGGCCGGTGCGTTACCGAGCTGTTCGGCTTCACGCAGCCAGCGCATGGCCTCGGCGATTTTGTCGGCATCGGTGGCCAGCATTAACAGAACCGAGGCTAATTCAAACATCGCCTCGGGTAGCTTTTGATTTGCTAATACCGTCAGGCGTTCAATGCCGGCATCAATCTGATTGGCCTGCAGGAGTGCGCGAGCCTGTTGCAGTTCGACGAGAGCAGGGGATTCGGACATAAGCGATTTGTCGGCCTTTCTCGCAATTATTGCCTATCGCGGTACAATTGTCATCGTTCGTCCCGAGTAGCAAGGTGTCCCATGTCGTCCACTTCCCCCGCGCCGACCCGTCAGCTACTGACGGACAAAGCCCCCCTGCGTTTCGTCACCGCCGCCTCGCTGTTCGATGGTCACGACGCTGCCATCAACATCATGCGCCGGCTAATCCAGGCCCAGGGCGCGGAAGTGGTGCATCTGGGCCATAACCGCTCGGTCGACGACGTGGTGCGCGCGGCCTTGCAGGAAGACGCCGATGGCATCGCGCTGTCGAGCTACCAGGGCGGCCATGTCGAATACTTCAAATACATCATCGACCGCCTAAACGAAGCCGGTGCCGGCCATATCCGCGTGTTCGGCGGCGGCGGCGGCACCATCACTCCGGATGAAATCGCCGAGCTGGAAGCTTACGGCGTGGAGCGCATCTACCACCCGGACGACGGCATGCAGATGGGACTGGTGGCGATGATTGAGGATCTGGTGGCGCGCACCCAGCGTGCTGCCGATGCCAAGCCCGCTCGTGGCGAGGTGACTGGTGATGAATACGCCATCGGCCGCCTGCTGACCGCCATCGAGCAGGAAGGCTTCAGCGAAACCGAACTGCAGAACCTGCGCCGGCAATGGCAGCTGGCCGGCGGCAAGACCCCGGTGATCGGACTGACCGGAACCGGCGGCGCCGGCAAGAGCTCGGTCACCGATGAATTATTGAACCGTTTTCTGCAGCATTTCCCGGAAATGCGCATTGCGGTGATTTCGGTCGACCCGACCCGCCGCCGCAGCGGCGGCGCCTTGCTGGGTGACCGTATCCGCATGAACAGCCTTCGTTCACCAAAACTGTTCATGCGCTCGATGGCGACCCGCCGCCAGCATATGGCCACCAATGCCGTGCTGAAAGACGCCATCGCCTGCCTGAAGGGGCAGGGCTTCGATCTGGTCATCGTGGAAACCGCCGGTATCGGCCAAAGCGATTCCGAAATCGTCGATCTGGTCGATTTTCCGGTGTATGTGATGACCTCCGATTTCGGCGCGCCCAGCCAGCTGGAAAAAATCGACATGCTTGATTATGCCGAGCTGGTGGTGCTGAATAAATTCGACCGCCGCGGCGCCGAAGACGCCCTGCGCGACGTGCGCAAGCAGTGGAAGCGCAACCGTGTGGCGTTCCAAATGAAAGACGAGGACGTGCCGGTGTATGCGACCATCGCCTCGCAGTTCAACGATCCGGGCGTGAGCTGGATGTTCAGCAATCTGTGCCGCCTGCTGAACGACAAACTCCATCCCGTCAGCCCGCAGTGCGACTGGCAGCCGAATGTGGACACCGCCCTGAAGGAACCGCGCGCCACTGTACTGATTCCTGGCAACCGCACGCGTTATCTGTCTGAAATCGCCGAGCTTGGCCGCGGCATCAACCGCAGCATCGCGCACCAGGCTGCACAGGCCGATCTAGCGCAATCCTATTGGCAGGCCCTGCAGGCCATTGGCGATGGCAAACTGCCGGCGGCGTTGGCTCTGTTCGAACCGGCCGATCTGAATGATACGGCGGCGGACGGCTCGATGCGTCTGCTGCGCCAGCGTTACCAGGAATCGGTGAAAGCGCTTTCGTCCGAAGCTGTGCACCTGTTGCGCGAGTGGCCGCAGAAAATGAAGTCGGTCACCGATGAGTTCAATGAATACCGCGTGCGCGACAAAGTGATCCGTGTTGATAACTACCGCGAGTCGCTGTCGCAGCAGAAGATTCCGAAAATCGCCGCGCCGAAATTCACTGGCTGGGGCGAGTTGTTGGTGTTCCTCTCCAAGGAAAACCTGCCCGGCCATTACCCCTACACCGGCGGGGTGTATCCTTATCGCCGCAGCGGCGAAGACCCGATCCGCATGTTCGCCGGCGAAGGCACGCCCGAGCGCACCAACCGCCGTTTCCATTATCTCTCGGCCGGCCAGCCGGCCATCCGCCTGTCTACCGCCTTCGATTCGGTGACGCTATACGGCGAAGACCCGGCCATCCGCCCGGACATCTACGGCAAGATCGGCAACTCCGGCGTGTCCATCGCCAGCCTGGACGACATGAAGAAGCTGTATTCCGGGTTCGATTTGTGCGCCCCGAACACCAGCGTGAGCATGACCATCAATGGGCCGGCGCCGATGATTCTGGCCATGTTCATGAACACCGCCATCGATCAGCAAGTGGAAAAATATCTTCGCGCCGATGACGGCCGCTGGCTGGCGGCGCAAAAGAAAATTGCATCGTTGTTTGAAGGCGGCGCACAGCCGCACTACGACGGCGAACTGCCACCCAGCAACAACGGCCTGGGATTGGCTCTATTGGGTCTGGCCGGCGACCAACTGGTGGATGCACAGACTTACGCCCGCATCCGTACCGAAACCCTGGCCGCGGTACGCGGCACCGTGCAGGCCGACATCCTGAAAGAAGACCAGGCGCAGAACACCTGCATCTTCAGCACCGAATTCGCCCTGCGCATGATGGGCGACATCCAGCAGTTCTTCGTGGAGAACAAGGTCCGCAATTTCTATTCGGTGTCCATTTCCGGCTATCACATCGCCGAAGCCGGAGCCAATCCGGTTTCGCAGCTGGCGTTCACGCTCAGCAACGGCTTCACCATCGTCGAGTACTACCTGGCGCGCGGCATGCACATCGACGATTTCGCCCCGAACCTGAGCTTCTTCTTCAGCAACGGCATGGACCCGGAATACACCGTGATCGGCCGTGTGGCCCGGCGCATCTGGGCGCGCGCCATGCGCGAGCGCTACGGCGCCAACGAACGCAGCCAGATGATGAAGTACCACATCCAGACGTCCGGGCGCTCGCTGCACGCGCAGGAAATCCAGTTCAACGATATCCGTACCACGCTGCAGGCCCTGTACGCGCTGTTCGACAACTGCAACAGCCTGCATACCAACGCCTTTGATGAAGCCATCACCACCCCCACCGAGGAATCGGTAAGGCGCGCGGTGGCCATTCAGATGATCATCAACAAGGAACTGGGCCTGAACTTCAACGAGAACCCCTGGCAGGGTAGTTTCATCGTGGACGAGCTGACCGACCTGGTGGAAGAGGCGGTCTACAAGGAATTCGATGCGCTATCCGAGCGTGGCGGCGTGTTGGGTGCCATGGACACCATGTACCAACGCGGCAAGATCCAGGAAGAGTCCCTGTATTACGAACACAAGAAGCACGACGGCAGCCTGCCGCTGGTGGGGGTGAACACCTTCCTGCCCAAGAATCCGGACAAGGATGCCATCGGCAAGCTGGAACTGATCCGCAGTAGCGAAGCCGAGAAGGGCATGCAGATTGCTCAGGTCGCACGTTTCCGGGCCCAATGCAACAGCTTTGCCGCCGATGGCCTGAAGCCCTTGCAGGCCATTGCCCGCGAGCGTCGGAATATCTTTGCCGGGCTGTTGGAAGCCGTGAAAACACATAGCTTGGGTCAAATCTCGCATGCCTTGTATGACGTGGGCGGGGAATACCGACGGAATATGTAATCCATGACAGAAGATCAGGTTTTTCATTCCAATAGAACATCTCTTGAGGCATGGCATTCTGCTGACCGTGCGTTCTGGCTCGCTTCCCGCGCCAAATGCCGCAGCTACGCTAGCGACGTGCTGACCCGTATCGCCGCCCTGCATGCTCGCTTCGATGTGGCGCAATATGGCCGCGTCGAATACCAAGGTGAGACGTATCCATTGCTGGCGGTGCGTAGCCGCGCCTGGAACGACGCATTGCCCGTGGCCCTGGTCACCGGCGGCGTGCACGGTTACGAAACCAGCGGCGTGCAGGGCGCTTTGGATTTTCTCGAGCAGAAGGCCGAAAGCTATGCCGGCACAGTGAACCTGTTGGTGGCGCCATGCATCAGTCCCTGGGCGTATGAGCGCGTGCAGCGCTGGAATGCCGAGGCACTGGACCCCAACCGTTCGTTCGTGGAAAGCGGCAGCACGCAGGAGGCCGCCGCACTGATTCGCCTGCTGGCACCGCTGCAGGGCAGGGTGCGGGTGCACATCGACCTGCATGAAACCACCGACAGCGATGAAACTGAATTCCGCCCAGCCAAAGCCGCCCGCGACGGCGAGGTGTTCGTGCCCGGCAGCATTCCGGACGGCTTCTACCTGTGTGGCGATGAAAACAAGCCACAGTTGGATTTCCAGAATGCGATCAATGCGGCGGTGGCCGAAGTCACCCACATCGCCCCGAGCGATGCCAAGGGCCAGATTATCGGATCTCCAGTGGTGGCGCCGGGAGTGATTCTGTATGACTACAAAGCCCTAGGCCTGTGCGCTGGTGTCACCGATGCGCCGTTTACCACAACTACCGAAGTGTATCCGGACAGTCCGCGGGCCACGCCCCAAATCTGTAACGCCGCACAGGTGGTAGCGGTATGTGCGGCGATTGATTACGCTTTAAATGCCTGATATTTCCATCATGCATGCACTGTGCCGCGCGGTCAGCCCCGCCATCACCGATTGCGAATTGAGTTTCATCGACCGTGAATCGATTGATGTTGCGTTGGCGCAAGCGCAACACCGGGACTATATCGCAGCCCTGGGTGCGCTGGGTGTAAGGGTCACCGAACTGCCGGCCGAGCCGGTGCTGCCGGATTCGGTATTCGTGGAAGACAGCGTGCTGCTATTCGATGAATTGGCGGTACTCACCCGGCCCGGTGCCATAAGCCGGCGCGCTGAAGTGGATGCTATCGCGCCGGTGGTGCAGTCTGTGCGCAGCCGGGTGGAACGTATCACCCAGCCGGGAACGGTGGATGGAGGCGATGTGCTTTGCATCGGACAGCACGTATTCGTGGGGTTGTCGCAGCGCAGCAACCAGGCCGCCATCGATCAGCTCACCGCCGTCTTGAAGCCGTTCGGGTATGCGGTCACCGCGGTGCCGATACGGAACTGTCTGCACCTGAAGTCGGCGGTCACCGCGTTGTCCGATGACACTGTGCTGATCAACCCGGAGTGGGTGGCTGCCGGCTATTTTGATGCGTACCGGCAGATCCGCGTGGCCGAAAGCGAAGCACATGCCGCCAATGTCGTGCGCATCGGTGCGGCCATACTCATGCCATCCTGTTTTCCGGAAACCCGGGCCTTGGTTCAGGCCGCCGGATTTGCAGTCAGCACCGTGGACGTCTCCGAGTTGCAGAAAGCCGAAGGTGCGGTAACCTGTTGCTGTGTCCTGTTCACGGGATAAGCCATGGTTGAAGAACGTGCCGATCTGCCCTTCGTTCCCGGATGCAATATAGGGCCTTGCAGGCAGCATGCCGTGACTGGCCTTCTCGGCCTGGCATGCTTATCACCAGATTCTGCGAACTGAGCATTGGCTGCAGTTGCTGGAAATTACGGACCTATGATGGTTTCCGTGCGCCGGATCGGGTAAAGCCGGTAGCGTGTATCCCAGGAGGCATGGCGCCTGGCAAAGAAGTCTAGACGTTGTTGTGGTGATTCGGCAAAAGCCTTGTCTTCGGCAATGCGCCGCTCGAACTCGGCTTTCACGGCCGGATCTTTCAGCATCGCACGCGCCACTGCTTCGGCCACATAATCTTCCATGTATTCCTTACGCTCGAAGTGGTTGTTGAAAAGTCCCCAAGCCAGATACGAATCCGGCGCTTCAGGCTCCAACAGCGCCATCACCAGCCGCGCTTTCGCCTGGGCGATCGGCACGAACAGGCTGCCTGCGGCAATCTCGGCGTTGGCAGCAGCCCATGTGCCGCTTACGGTGAGTGTCTGGTGGCTTTCGAACGGCGTTTTCGCGAAGCTCGCGCTCTCGGCACGGAATTCGGAAATTGCTATGGTTCTGGGCGATCTCAGGGTGATGAACTCAATGCCGTGCCGTGCCAGTTTCGGTCCAAGTTGTGCCGCGTACGTGGGCGGAATCAGGTAGCCGCCGGCAGGCGCGGTGCGCGTCAGTTTCGGCTGGATATCGTCGAACAAGGGCAGCTTCCAGACCGCCGGTATGTTTTCATCATAGCGCGTCATGATGCCGCCGGACACCTCTGAAGGTGTGCGCGTGTAGGCATAGCCCAGGAATTCAATCGGGCGGAATGTCGGGCCGGTGGTGTAATCCAGTACCACCGGCTGCCCACCCAGTTTCGTAGCAGCGGCATCCGCAGCCAGTGCGTATTGGCGCCATTTGCTACCGTTTCGTGCCACTTCACCCATCATGGCGCGGATGCTGCGTGCGGTGGCGTCCACCCGTTGCGGATAGGTTTTCCAGGAATGCGTTTCCACCAGCACGCCGAAGCGGTTGCGCAGCAGGAAATAGCCGGATGAAAAACGCGGCATCGAGACGCTATCGGCAAACCCGGAAGCCGGATTGTCGTTCTCGATGAAGGAGGGATAGTACGGCAAGGGCAGCGAACCGCCGCGGCGCAATTCAGCCAGTACGCCATCCTGGAATGTCCGGCCGATAGCCCGCAGACCGGGATCTCCGGCATATTTGGGCTCCACTTGTACTGAAATATCGTGCCGGAACTGGGCGCCGTCGGTCACATGCAGATCCACATAAAACAACGGATCCCAGGCCTGGACCAGATCAAGCATATGCTGCATTTCCGGCGCATCGGCCTTCATGTAGTCGCGGTTGAGATTGAAATTCTGGCCGGTGGTGCGCCAGCCCATTTCGTTAGGGCCGCGCTGGTTCGGCCGGTTCCAGGCCGCGAAGCGTTCGTGGCCATCGACATTGAATACCGGCACGAATAGCATGACCTGACTGCGCAGGGGATTCAGTTTCTGGGGTTGTTGCAGAAGTTCGCGCAGCACGCGGAAGCCTGCGTCCTTGCCATCGATTTCCCCGGCGTGGATGCCACCCTGGAATAGAACTACCGGTAGTCCGCGCTGCCGAGTCTGCTCGGGAGTCAGTACTCCATTGGCATTGGCAGCCAATGCCCACATCGGGCGGCCCTCGGGGCTGGTACCGAAAACAAAGCAGCGGATCTGTTCTGGGTAACTATGTTCGAATTGTTTACACAGGCTCTCGACTTCGGCATAACGGCCGGTTTCCCGGTAAGCGCTGCGTTCGGCATGCGTGCGCAGCTCGGCGGCGGGCAGGGCGGAGGCGGCCAACAAGATCAGAACGAACACGGAAGCTCTCATGATAAAATGCCGGTGATAGGGTATTGCCAGTATAGCCAAGTCATCATCCCGTACCCATTCCTGCCCAGGTTTGCCATGTTTGTCCGAATTCCGCTGCTGTTGCGTGTTCCGTTGATTTATCTGTTGATTGCTGCGAATACCCTTATCCGGGTCAGCGTCCTGTTGCTGTGCGCCTTGTTCAAGGCCATGTTGCCGATCAGGCTGCTGCAGCAGATGCTGGATGGCTGGATCATCGGTCTGGCCGAGGCCTGGATTGGCTTCAACAGCTGGATGATGGATCATATGACCACTTTGCAGGTGCACTTCCGCGAGGATGCGGTACTGGATCCTCAAGGCCATTATCTGGTGCTTTCGAACCATCAAAGCTGGGTCGATATCCTGGTGCTGCAGAAAGTGTTCAACAAACGTATTCCGTTCATGCGCTTCTTCCTGAAGAAGGAGCTATTCTGGGTGCCCATGCTGGGCCTGGCCTGGTGGGCCTTGGATTTCCCATTCATGCAGCGCCACAGCAAATCGCAGTTGCAGAAACGGCCGGAACTGGCCGGCCAGGACATCGCCGCTACCCGCAAAGCCTGTGAGAAATTCCTCGGCAAGCCGGTATCAATCATGATTTTCCCCGAAGGCACCCGCTTCACCCCGCACAAGCATGCCCAGCAACAGTCGCCGCTGGCGGCTTTACTGAAACCCAAGTCCGGTGGTATGGCCTATGCGCTGGATGCCATGGGGCAAGGCCTGCATGCCATTCTGGATGTAACCCTGCATTACCCGCATGGCATTCCTGGCATGGCTGATCTGATTGCCGACCGCATCAAGCACGTTCATGTCGATGTTCGCCTGCGTCCGATTCCGGACGCCCTGCGAGCCGGTGATTACGAAAACGACCGTGCCTTTCGGGCACAATTCCAGCAATGGATGAATGGTCTGTGGCAGGACAAGCAGCAGATTCTGGACGGATTTTCCAGGTCCTAGCCGTCAATTCCCGGTCGGTCTGCTTGCTGAATGCCTGCAGGCAGTTTTTTGTCGGCTGTGATCAAACCCGTCATACTAAGCAACTTGGCGTCCCAGCGGCGCGATCAACGGAACACCGATGTCTGATTTTTCCCAATGGCCGCTGCGCGTGGAACTGCTCGATGCGTTGACCAGTCAGGGCATGACCGTGCCGACCCCGATCCAGCAGGCCGCGCTGGCCGAAATTCTGGCCGGCCGTGATGTGCTGGCACAGGCCAAGACCGGCAGTGGCAAGACCCTGGCGTTCGCGCTGGGTCTGCTGCAGGGCCTGAAAGCTCCCAGCGGGGTGCAAGCTTTAGTGTTGTGTCCGACCCGAGAATTAGCCGATCAGGTCTGTCAGGCCATCCGCAAAGTCGCTGTGCGTCTGCCGAATGTGAAAGTGTCTGCGTTTTATGGCGGTATTCCGGTACGCGTTCATGTCGAGTCGTTGGTGCACGAGCCAGCCATCGTGGTCGGCACCCCAGGTCGGATTCTTGAACTGATCGAAACCGGTGCCTTGAAACTCGATGCGATGAACACGCTGGTACTGGATGAGGCTGATCGCATGCTCGACATGGGCTTCGAGCCTGCCATCCAGGCCATCCGGAAGGCCTTGCCGGCGAACTATCAGACCTTGCTGTTCTCGGCCACTTTCCCGGACGCCGTGCGTGCGCTGTCGAAGAGCTATCAGCGCGACCCGAAAGAAATCCTGCTTGATACCGATACCCGCTCTGAGCATATCGAACAGTTGTTTTTTGAAGTTCCGATCAACCGTAAAGCGGATGCCTTGCTCCACTTGCTCGGCCAGCAGCAGCCGGCACAGGTGCTGGTATTTTGCAACACCAAGATCGATTGCCAGAGCGTCGAACAGCATCTGGCCAAGGCTGGTTTCGATGTCTGCGCCCTGCACGGCGATCTCGAGCAGCGCGATCGTGACGAGGCCATGGTGCGTTTCCAGAACGGCAGTGTGCGCGTGCTGGTCGCCACCGATGTCGCTGCGCGCGGGCTGGATGTCTCCGATCTGCCCTTGGTCGTCAGTTTTGAATTGGCGCATCAGTCCGATGTCCATGTGCACCGCGTCGGACGGACCGGCCGTGCCGGGAAAGACGGTCAGGCACTGGCACTGGTGGCTCCGGGCGAAATGGCGCGGGTCAAGGCCATCGAAGAGCAAATGGGAATGACGGCGCGCTGGCAGCGTCTGGATCTGTCCAGCATCAAGCTGGCGCCCTTGAAAGCGGAGTGGAAGACTGTGGTCATTGATGCCGGTCGCAAGGACAAACTGCGTCCCGGCGATATCCTCGGTGCCTTGACCGCCAAACAGATGATTGACGGCAAATCGGTCGGCAAAATTGCCCTATTCGACACCCGTTCTTACGTAGCGCTGCATAAAAGCGTGGCCGACAAGGCGCTACAGCTGCTCAGACAGGATAAAATCAAGGGACGCAGCTTCCGTGTCCGTTTGCTGTCGCCCTGATACGAGGTTTCTATGAGTCACCGCATCCTGTTTCTGCTTCTGGCGCTTACCGGCGCAGCACCGCTGATGGCCCTTGCACAAAGTCCGTCAGCGGATACGCGATCGATTGCCGAGCGCCTGCAGCCGCCGGATAATCTGCGTCTGCCGCCGGCCACTGCCATCCGCACCCCTAGCGGTCTCCGCTACGTGATTCTGAAGCGTGGCAAAGACGGGCCGGGCCCCACACCGGAAAGCACCATCGAAATCGACTACGTCGGCTGGGATTTCCAGGGCCGCATGTTCGACAGCTCGCTCCCGCGCGGTTCGCCCTCGCAGTTTCCGCTGCGTGGTCTTATCAAAGGCTGGCAGGAGGGTGTTCTGTTGATGCGTCCCGGGGATACCTTCCGTTTCTGGATACCGGGCAATCTCGCCTATGACGGTTCACCTGGCGCTGATACCCCGAAAGGCAAGTTAGTTTTCGACATCACCCTGCATTCCTTTGACAGCGGCAATTGACCGGTGACGGTGCGTGTCAACAAATTCATCTCCGACACCGGCTTCTGTTCCCGGCGCGAGGCCGATGCGCTGATCAAGGAAGGCAGGGTCAGCATCAATGGCAACAAGCCATCGCTGAGCACGCGGGTCGAGGAGGGCGATACCGTCCTGATCGACGGCCAGACCCTGCGTATCCGCAATGTAAAGCCCGGCACCCGCAAGCACGTCTATATCGCGCTGAACAAACCGGTCGGCATCACCTGCACGACCGACCAAAGCGTGAAAGGCAACATCGTCGATTTCGTCGATCACGAGCAACGCATCTTTCCGATCGGCCGACTGGACAAGGATTCCGAAGGTCTGATTCTGTTGACCAGCAACGGCGACATCGTCAATGAACTGCTGCGCGCTGAAAACCGCAAGGAAAAGGAATATCTGGTGGCGGTCAACAAGCCGGTGACCGAGGAATTCCTGCGCGGCATGGCCAAGGGCGTGCGCATACACCGTGAAACCACGCTGCCGTGCAAAACCCGCAAGATCGCGCCGTACGGGTTCGCGATCACCCTGACCCAAGGCCTGAACCGGCAGATCCGGCTGATGGCGGCGACCTTCGGCTACCGGGTCACCCAGCTGCGTCGGGTGCGCATCATCAACGTCAAGCTGGGAGTGCTCAAAATCGGGCAATGGCGCAACCTGACCGATGCCGAATTGAAAGGCCTGTTGCCCGGGCGCAGCGACTGGTAACCGTTTTGTACGGTACAATCTGCATGGCAAACAACAACGCCAGGCACAAGGTCAAATAAACCACCTGACGACGCAAGGACATGATGAACATGGACTGATTTTACGTTACGGCTGCGTGAATGTGT
>NZ_JBIKSE010000055.1:0-8025 GCF_044348765.1 Arenimonas sp. | reverse complement strand
CCTACAAGGCGGTTGCCGATGATTTGGGTTATGCCTACGTATCTGCCGCTAAAGCACTGAACGCCTGACTGGGAATTCGCCATGACCGCCACCATCGCCCACTTCATCGATGGCAATGCCGTTTTCGGCAACAGCAGCCGCAGCGCCGAGGTCTTCAATCCGGCTACCGGTGCCGTCACCGGACGCGTGGCCTTGGCGGACAACGGCGATGTGGAGGCCGCAATCTCCTCTGCGCAGGCCGCTTTTCCGGCGTGGGCCGCAACCACCCCGCTGGCCCGAGCGCGGATCATGTTCAAGTTCAAGCAGCTACTGGAAAACCATGCCGATGAAATCGCCTTGGCCATCACCCGTGAGCATGGCAAGGTACTCTCCGATGCCAAAGGCGAACTGACCCGCGGCCTGGAAGTGGTCGAATTCGCCTGCGGCATTCCGCATCTGGTCAAAGGCGAGCATTCAATGAACGTCGGCACCGGCCTCGATTCTTTCAGCGAATATGCACCGTTGGGCGTGGTCGCCGGCATTACGCCCTTCAATTTTCCGTGCATGGTGCCGATGTGGATGTTTCCCATTGCCCTCGCCTGCGGTAATACCTTCATCCTGAAACCTTCGGAACGTGATCCGACGCCGCCCCTGATCCTGGCTCGATTGCTTAAGCAGGCTGGGCTTCCGGACGGCGTGTTCAATGTCGTGCATGGCGACAAGGTAGCCGTGGATGTCCTGCTCGATGACCCGCGCGTGCAAGCGGTGAGCTTCGTCGGATCAACACCCATTGCCGAATACATCTACACCCGCGGCAGTGCCGCGGGAAAACGTGTGCAAGCCCTCGGTGGCGCCAAGAACCACATGCTCATCATGCCGGATGCCGATATGGATCAGGCCGCCAACGCCCTGCTCGGGGCCGGCTACGGCTCAGCCGGTGAACGTTGCATGGCCATTTCAGTCGCGGTCTGCGTCGGCGACGCCGCCGCGGAAGCGCTGATTGCCAAACTTAAACCGATGGTCGAAGGCCTGCGCATCGGCCCGGGTGACACCGACAACCCGGACATGGGGCCCTTGGTGACCTGTCAGCATCGCGATAAGGTCAAAGCCTATATCGATGGCGGCGAAGCCGAAGGTGCCGAACTTCTGGTGGACGGACGCGGTCTGGAAGTTGTCGGTCATGAAAACGGATTCTACCTTGGCGGCACCCTGTTCGACCATGTCACTCCTGAAATGACCATTTACAGAGAAGAAATCTTCGGGCCGGTACTTTGCATTGTGCGCGTGCCGGATTTCAATACGGCCTGCAGCCTGATCAACACCCATGAATACGGCAACGGCACCGCCATCTTCACCCGCGACGGCGATGCCGCACGTCAATTCAGTCACAGCATCCAGGTCGGCATGGTCGGCGTCAACGTTCCCATCCCCGTTCCCATGGCATTCCATAGCTTCGGAGGCTGGAAACGCTCCCTGTTCGGGCCCTTGCACATGCACGGCAAAGACGGCGTGCGGTTTTATACCCGCCTGAAAACCATCACTGCGCGCTGGCCAACCGGCCTGCGGGCCGATGCCGAGTTCAGCATGCCGATTATGAAGTAAACTGAAGGTATACAGACCGGTGACGCTCGTCCCGGCGATTGCTTCGCGCAAGGAACGACGAGTGGACTGCTGAGACCGGAGCCCACCATGTCGAATGACAAGCCCTCCCCCGCCACTGCCGCCTTTTCGGATCTGGCGTTTACCCGATCTTCTCCTTACGGCACCCAGGCCGAGCCGACCTATGCCGGTGCCACCAGTTTTCTGCGGCGCAGATACAGCAAAGACCTGAATGACGTCGATGTCGCCGTCATCGGCGTGCCCTTCGATGTCGCCACCACCGGACGTCCGGGCACGCGTTACGGGCCGCGCGCTATGCGCGCCGCATCGACCATGCTGGCCTGGTGTCCACCCTATGCCTGGGCATCCGACCCGCTGGATACGCTGCATGTCATCGACTGGGGCGATGTGTTCTTTGATTCCGGCAACATCACGGCCGCCCCGGCACTGATCCGGGAAACCTACCAGACAATCAGCTCAGCCGGCGTCAAACCCCTGACGCTTGGCGGCGATCACTTTATCAGCTATCCGATTCTCCAGGCCCTGGCTGAAATACACGGTCCGCTTTCGCTGATCCATTTCGATGCCCATTCCGACACCTGGGCCGATGATGGCAATCGCATCGACCACGGCACCATGTTCTACCAAGCGGCTAAAACCGGCATCGTGGACCCTTCGCGCTCGATTCAGCTCGGGATGCGCACGTTCAATGCCGAAAAACACGGCTTTGAAGTCTTGGATGCCCGGTGGCTGCATCGGCATGGCATCGCGGCAGCCGTCGCGGCCATCATGACACGCGTGGGCGATAGTGCGTGTTATCTGAGTTTCGACGTTGATTTTCTCGATCCTTCCTGCGCCCCGGGAACCGGTACTCCGGTAGTCGGTGGGTTCGACACCCACACCGCGCTTGAATTGATCCGCGGAATGACCGGAGTCCGCCTGGCCGGCGCCGATGTGGTCGAGGTCTCGCCACCATTTGATCACGCCGAAATCACCGCATTGGCGGGCGCAAGCATTGCACACGAGATGTTGGGATTGTTTGCAGCCAATCGCAAATGACCATACTTACCATGACCGGCATGCGATAAACTGTAGGTCTGCATAACGCACGGTCATTGCATGCTTTCCTGGTTCGAGCGCCTCGTCCCCCCGTTCCCTGATGGTCCTCCGGATCAGCCCCCGGAAGGCTTCTTCGCGTTCATCTGGAACGCCACACAAGGCATTCGCGGCCTGATCCTGTTGCTGGCGATTCTGACGGCCTTGATCGGGGCATTTGAAGCCCTGCTGTTCGCCATGCTCGGCAATATCGTGGACTGGCTGAGCAAGGTACCGCCGCATCTGCTCTGGCAACAGGAAAAGCGCAATATTATCCTGCTGACTGCCGTGTTACTGGCCAGTCCGCTGCTCATTGCCGCACAGGCACTGGTGAAATACCAGGCCCTGAACGGCAACTTCGCCATGCGTCTGCGCTGGAATTTCCACCGGCATCTGCTGGGCCAGAGCATGTCCTTCTTTCAGGATGAATTCTCCGGACGCGTCTCGGCGAAAATGATGCAGACCGCTCTCGCTGTGCGCGATGCGGTCATGATTGTGACTGACATCCTGGTGTTCGTCGTGATCTATTTCCTGACCATGACCCTGGTCGCCGGCAGTTTTGACCGGCAGCTGCTGTTGCCGTTCTTCGGCTGGCTGGCCCTGTATATCCTGACGCTCATGTATTTCGTTCCCCGTCTTGGTCGCGCGGCAAGTGCGCAGGCCGATGCGCGCAGTCTGATGAGCGGAAGGGTTACGGATGCCTACAGCAACATCGCCACGGTCAAGCTGTTCTCGTATAACCAGCGTGAAGCGCTCTACGCCAAGCAATCAATGCAGGAGTTTCTCGTCACGGTCTACCGGCAGATGCGTCTGGTTACCGGCTTTGAAATCGTCAATCACATCCTCGGCATCGCCCTCATACTCGCAACCGCAGGCGCAACGCTGTGGCTGTGGAGCACGAATGCCGTCGGCATCGGTGCGGTTGCCGCCGCCACCGCCATGGCTCTGCGCCTGAATGGTGTATCGCACTGGATCATGTGGGAGATGGCCAACCTATTCGAAAATATCGGCACCGTCCAGGACGGCATCGGCGCCTTGTCCCGGCCGGTGGCCGTCCGCGATGTGCCGGATGCGCGGGATCTGAAGGTCAGCCGCGGTGAAATCACATTTACACATCTCGATTTCAGTTATGTGCCCGGAAAGCCGGTCGTATCCGATTTCAATCTGAGCATCCGGCCGGGAGAAAAAATCGGTCTGATTGGACGCAGCGGCGCTGGAAAATCAACCATCGTCAACCTGCTTCTCCGGTTTTACCCGGTCCAAGCAGGCAGCATCCATATCGACGGCCAGGACATCGGACAGGTGACTCAGGAATCCCTGCGCCGGCAGATTGGCATGGTCACTCAGGACACCTCGCTGCTGCACCGATCAGTCCGCGATAATCTGCTCTACGGCCGACCAGATGCGGATGAGGGGTCCATGCGACAGGCCGCGCGTAATGCCGAAGCCGAGGATTTCATTCTCGGCCTCAGCGATGCCAAAGGACGCACCGGCTACGATGCGCATG
Source organism: Arenimonas sp. (assembly GCF_044348765.1). GTDB lineage: Bacteria > Pseudomonadota > Gammaproteobacteria > Xanthomonadales > Xanthomonadaceae > Arenimonas. The sequence goes on along the minus strand of NZ_JBIKSE010000055.1, from coordinate 3,845 downwards.
TCGGCGAGCGCGGCGTGAAGCTCTCAGGCGGCCAGCGCCAGCGGGTTGCCATTGCGCGCGTCATGCTCAAGGATGCCCCAATCCTCCTGCTGGACGAGGCCACCAGTGCTCTGGATTCGGAAGTGGAAAGCGTGATACAGCGCGACCTTTACCGCTTGATGGAAGGCAAAACCGTGATCGCCATCGCTCACCGCCTGTCGACCATCGCTGCTATGGACCGGCTGATCGTGATGGATCAAGGGCGCATTGTCGAAACCGGTAGCCATGCCGATCTGATTGCTATGAATGGGTTGTATGCGCGCCTATGGTCGCATCAAAGTGGTGGATTCTTGCTAGATTCTGATGATTTGCAGTAAAACGGGCGCAGGCAGTTCGTCCAAGAACGCGCTATCTATTTGATTAATTACATTTAAATTAACAGAGCATGTCGTCACGCGCAGGACGCAAGGATTTGGTACGATTTCAGTCATCCCCCACATTGAGAATCCGGACATGAAAGACGCTGATACCAAAAAAGCCATCAAACTATTGAACGAAATCATGGAATTCGAACTTTCTGGCGTTGTTCGCTACACCCACTACTCCCTGATGGTGTTCGGTTATAACCGGATACCGATTGTGAGCTGGCTGAAGGGAAACGCCGATGAAAGTCTTGCGCACGCCTATAAAGCGGGAGAATTGGTCACTATGCTCGGTGGCCACCCGTCGCTGAAAATCGGCCCACTGCTTGAAACGGAGCAACACAATATTGGTGACATTCTCCGTGAAAGCCTGGAACATGAGAAACAGGCAGGGCAGTGTTATTACAAATTACTCAAGCTCGTGGAAGGCAAGTCGGTGGTACTCGAAGAATACGCCCGCGAAATGATTTACCAGGAAGAACTGCACCTGGACGAAGTTAACAAGATGCTTCGTAATCCCGGCGAACTGAAGCCGTTTAAACACTGAATCCGGAAATCACGCACTGGACTGGATTCCCCAATCGCTCATGAGTGCGATGTAAAGTAGTTTTTCAAATTCCGGAATGAAGCGCTGTATGACTGCATCGGGATCGGGTATGAGTTTGGCATCGGCAATCAATCCGAAATGGACATTGCCGTTGTAGCTCAGAATGCTCACACCCATGCCGATGGAACCGGTTTGCGGCACCCAGAACATCTGCTCCTTGATTTTCTCGCCCGCCAGATAAAGCGGCATCTGCGGCCCGGGAACATTGGTCGCTACGGTCGTTGCTTTTCGGCTGAATATTTCGAAGGCCAGATTCTGAAGCATGGGTGGCGCCATGCCCAATGCCGCTAGCAGTCCGTAAACGACCACCGCCTGCCGAGACTGTTTGAGTTGCTTCATGCTTTCCACCACGCGGAGCAGACGCTGCACCGGGTGGATTTCACCGATTGGCAGATCCAGAAACACCAGCCCGAAATGATTTCCGAGCTTCTTGGCATGCTCAAGCGGCCTTAAATTCACGGGAACTGTTGCGCGGATGGTGACACCATCGATCCGCTCGCCACGTTCGACCATATAGCTGCGCAGCGCACCCGCCATGGAAGCCATAAGGACATCATTGACCGTGGCGTCGAACACACGGGATATGGCTTTCACGTCTTCCAGTGGCAATGTCGGGGCCCAGGCCACGCGCTTACTGACGCCGAGTTTCCCACGGAGCACGGTGTCGGGATCATCGCTGAGCGAAAGCGCGACGGCGAGTTCACGTGCGATTTCGCCACCCTCCTTCGCCACTACATTGGCAAGGGTAGGATCACGATAGAAATCCATGCTCTTGCCGAGCAGGCTTTCACCCAGTTTCATGTATCGGTCGATCATGCCCATGCGTTCTTTGACTGCTTTACCGTCTTCCTTGAGCCATGTTTTCGACAAAGGTTCACGTTTTGACGGCCGCGCCTCGCTGTCGGTCATTGACAGCATGACCTGCACCAGGGCAATGCCATCGGCGTAGCAATGGTGGATGCGGGTGATCAGTGCGGAGCCGCCGTCGTATTTTTCCACCAGATGGAACTGCCAGAGCGGTTTGCTTTTATCCAATGGCGTAGATGCCATCTGGCTGACGAAACGTTCGAGGGCGGCCTTGTCAGCCTTGCCGGGTAATGCCGAAAGCCGCACATGGTAATCGAGATCGAAATCGGCATCGTTCTGCCAAAATGTACCGGTCGACGTTTCCACCACTTTCTGGCGAAAACGGGGATAGGCCAGAAACCGCTCACTCAACACTTTTTTGAGTTTGACGATGTTGACCGGAGTCTCGAACATCATCACACCGGTAATCATCATGAGGTTGGTCGGTCTTTCCATGCGCAACCAGGCATGATCGACACGGCTCATCGGCGTTTTTCGGGTGCTTCCGCGGGCAGCGCTCATACTGGACTCGTTATTGAGTTGACTTCACTTTACCGCAATTCCAGCCCAGCGGGCACTAACGACTGCTGTATGCGGCTAGTGCGCTGGCTCGGGATATGGCCAGATCTGCGATTGGGGTTGAAGGATAATCCGGCGCCATTGCTGCGGTTAGCGTCGGCTTTATCCAAGGCGCGAACACCATCGGGGCGGGTAATGCCGAGAGCTCAGGCACCCAGCGTTTGATATAACGGGCCTGCGGATCGAAACGTTCAGACTGAGTTACCGGATTGAAGATGCGGAAGTATGGCGCAGCGTCGCAACCGGTGCCGGCGGTCCATTGCCAACCCTGGCTGTTGTTAGCCAAATCGGCATCCAGCAGTGTGTCCCAGAACCATCGGGCACCATGCAGCCAATGCATACGCAGGTTCTTGCAGAGGAAGCTAGCTACGATCATGCGCACACGATTGTGCATCCAACCGGTATGCCAAAGCTCCCGCATGCCAGCATCCACAATCGGAATTCCGGTATGACCCCGCTGCCAATGACTCAGCAATTCTGGGTCCGGGTCTGCCCAAGCAAAGCGATCGAACTGGGGGTTAAGATTATGATCGCTGGATTTTGGGAAATGATGCAAAAGATGGTAAGAGAACTCACGCCAGCCCAACTCTGACTTGAAGTGTCCGATATCTACCTGGGCGGCTTCCGATACTCTGACACGATTGATGCGGCGCCAGATCTGCTGTGGTGAAATCTCGCCGAAATGCAAATGCGGAGAAAGCTTGGACGTGCCAGTCCGATCCGGCAGGTTCCGCTGCTCCTTGTAACCGTCAATGGCTCCATCGCAGAAGATTTCGAGCATTTCATGGGCACCACTTTCACCCGGCTGCCAATACTGCCAGAACTCCATATGCCACGCCTTCTCAGGCAAGAGGCCAAGTTGATCGACAGAGAGTCCGACGATGCCTGAATCCGGCAGCATGCCGGGTGTCGGAGAGGCGTTTAGTACTGCGAGCTGTGCAGAAGCATTGCGCCAGAACGGCGTGAACACCTTGTAAGGTGTGCCGCCACCTGTTTGGATCTGCCAGGGCTCGAAGAGCAGATTGGCATTGAAACGCCTGACTGTTAAGCCGTGCTTCTCAAACGCCGCCTGTACCCGCGCATCGCGCGACTGCAAGATCGGCTCATACAGATTGCTGAAATAGAGCGCTTCAGCCTGTGCTTCGGCCTGAAGTCGCTCAAGCTCGACAAGGCTCTGTCCCTGGGCAATGAGTAGTCGTCCGCCGAGCCTTGCAATATCCTGCTGCAGGGCCAGAAGGGAATGATGCAACCAGGTCCGGCTGGCCGCACCTGGGGCCCAGTCGCCCTGCTCTTCAGGGGCATGCACATAGACCAGTACGGGCGCATATCCATCAGCGATTGCTTGCGCCAGCGCGGGATTGTCCTGCAGTCGCAGATCGCGACGTAACCAGACCAGGGCGTTGGCCACAGGC
>NZ_JBIKSE010000054.1:0-8042 GCF_044348765.1 Arenimonas sp. | reverse complement strand
GTGCGCGTGCCGCGCTTCTGGCTCTGTTTCCCGCGCTGCTGCTTCAGGGCTGTGGCTGGCACTTGTTCAGCAAAAAATCCGAATATGAGGGCGTCGAGCTGACCAAGCCCCTGCTTGTTCCTCCCGGCCTGAGCAAGCCTGATGATCGTGAGGCCTTGAAGATTCCGCCCAAGAGTGCAGTTGGTATCAATGCCGTTTCGAGCGAGATTGTTCGCAGCATCAATGTCAGCACCGATGTGGCATCGACCTGGAAGCGGGTCGGTACCGCTCTGGGGCAAATCGAAGGCGCTGAGATCATCAGCGCGGTTGAAGGAATTTCCAGTTACGAAGTGAGCTTCGGCGGCGAGACCATGCTGGTTTCGGTTCAGAACAACGCCGGGAAATCGCGCATCGTCGCCCTTGGGCCGGATGGTGCGGGTAATGATAGTGCGGCTTCGGGACAGCTTCTGGCTCAGCTCAAACAGAAACTCTGAGCAATGGCCCATATTGAAAAGAGCGCCTAACGGCGCTCTTTTTCATTTCTGCAGGAACTGGAATTTATCGGCCTTGCCGTCCCATTCGGCGGCATCCGGCATTGGTTCGCTGCGGGTGGTGATGACCGGCCAGTGCGCGGCCAGTTCGGCATTCAAAGATACGAAATGTTCCTGGCCTGCCGGCACGTCATCTTCTGGGAAAATTGCCTTAGCCGGGCATTCTGGCTCGCACAGGGTGCAATCGATGCATTCGACCGGATCGATGACTAGAAAATTAGGGCCCTCATGGAAACAGTCGACTGGACAGACTTCGACGCAGTCGGTGTATTTGCAGCGGATGCAGTTTTCGGTCACGACAAATGGCATAAATCACCTAATGAGAGTGAAAACCCTTAAAATGGCTGATCTGCCAAAGGGTTTGCGTTCGTGATTATTTTACTGCATTTGGGAGCGCCATGAGCGACCGCCAAGGATCCGGTGATGAAACGGTCATCGCCCGTGCCGACCATGGTGTTTCGCGTAAGGACATCAGTCCAAATGCCCTTCGGGTGCTTTACAAACTCCGTGATGCCGGCTTCGAGGCTTATATTGTCGGCGGCGCCGTCCGTGACCTTCTGATCGGCGGACACCCCAAGGACTTCGATGTCGCCACCAATGCCACTCCGGACCAGGTGCGTGCGCAATTTCGCAATTGCCGCCTGATTGGCCGGCGCTTCCGTTTGGCACATATCATGTTCGGCCAGGAAATTATCGAAGTCGCGACCTTCCGCGCGTCCGGGGACGATGATACGGCAGCGGGCGACCGTCAAGTGCATGAAGAGGGACATCTAATTCGTGATAACGTCTATGGCACGCTCGAGGAGGATGCTTTCCGCCGCGATTTCACCGCCAATGCCCTGTACTACACGGTCGAAGATTTCAGCGTGCGCGATATCGTTGGCGGCTATGCCGATGTGCAAGCCCGGGTGCTCCGCCTGATTGGCGATCCGGTTACACGGTACCGTGAAGACCCGGTAAGGATGCTAAGAGCCGTGAGATTGGCTGCCAAGCTCGACTTCAGCATCCATGCCAGTGCTGCCGAGCCGATTCCGGAATTGGCCGGTTTGCTGGCCAGTTCGTCATCGGCCCGATTATTCGATGAATGCCTGAAGATTTTTCTGGCCGGCAGCGCCGAAAAGAGTTTCCTGCTTCTGGAGCGTTTCGGCCTGCTTGATATCCTTTTTCCCGACACCGCCAAAGCCCTGCAGACCAATCGTACCGGAACATTGCGCGATATGCTTCTGGAGTCCCTGCGTCAGACCGATGCCCGTGTCAATGCCGATAAATCGGTCGCACCCGGGTTCTTGTTTGCGTGTCTGTTGTGGCCGGCTTACTGCCGTGAGCTGGCCATCCTGCAAAACTCCGGCGCTGAATTGAGCGTGGCGCAGCAGCGTGCGGCCGATCGTGTGACCTTACGTCAGCTAGAGCGCGTCGCCATTCCGCGCCGGTTTTCTTTGCCGATGCATGAAATCTGGCAATTACAGACCCGCTTCAATCAGCGCACCCGCAAGCGGGTATTCCGTCTGCTGGCACATCCGCGTTTCCGTGCCGCCTTCGATTTTCTGGCCCTGCGCGCCACTGGTATTCCCGAGCTGGCCGAGGAGCTGCAGTTCTGGGAACAGGCGCAGAACATGGCGCCTGAACAGCTGGCGCAGAGTATTCCAGGCCAAAGCAAGCCAAGTAACGGTGAAAGTGCCCATGTGCCACCGAAGCGCCGTCGCCGTCGAAGCAAACCGAAAAGCACTGACGGATAAGTCCCAATGGCTACACGCGTATTCATCGGATTGGGTGGCAATCAGGGCGATGTCGTTGCCGCATTTCATTCGGCTTCAGCCGCACTAGCAGGTTTGCCAAAGACTCGGGTCACTGCCATATCCAGCCTGTATGCGAGTCCGCCCTGGGGGGGTGTGGTACAGGATGACTACATCAACGCGGTGGTGGAAATCGATACCGCATTGCCGGCCGAAGCTTTGCTGGAGGCACTGCTAGCGATCGAGCGTGCCCATGGTAGGGACCGCGGCACCGGCCTGCGCTGGGGCCCTCGTCTGTTGGACTGCGATATCCTGCTTTATGGCGATGTGAAGATCGATACCCCGCAGCTTCAGATTCCGCATCCGCGCATGGCGGAAAGAGCTTTCGTTTTGATCCCTTTGGCAGAAATCGCTCCCGAACTGACAGTTCCGGGTTTAGGTGCTTTAATGCCCCTGATGAGCCGTGTATCCGAACAACCCATCCGCCGCATTGCTCAAGGAATAGCGCATGTATATCAACCCCAATGATCCATCCAGTCGCCCTGCTGTGACTGTTCCCGATCTGCGTCGGATGAAAACAGCGGGAGAGAAAATCGCCAGCCTGACGGCTTACGATGCCAGTTTCGCACGAGCCATGGATGCGGCAGGCATCGATATTGTTTTGGTCGGCGATTCGCTCGGCATGGTGGTTCATGGAAGCACTAATACCGTGTCTGTTGTATTGGAAAACATGGTCTATCACAGTCGCTGCGTGGCCAAGGGCCTGAGCTCGGCATTGTTGATTGCCGACATGCCATTTCAAACCTACGCGTCGCCTAGTCGTGCATTGGATGCCGCCACCGCTCTGTTGGCTGAGGGCATGGCCAGCATGGTCAAGCTTGAGGGTTCCGGCTTCGTACTGGATGCCATTGACCACCTGACCACGCGTGAAATCCCCGTATGTGCGCATTTAGGTATGACGCCGCAGTCTGTGCTGCGTATGGGCGGTTTCAAGGTCCAGGGCAGGGGGTCAGAAGCGGCAAATAGCTTGCTGGCACAGGCCCAACAGGTCGAGGCTGCCGGTGCGCAGTTGCTGGTGCTTGAGTGTGTTCCTTCCGTATTGGCAGCCAAAATCACCCGTAGTATCAATATTCCCACAATCGGCATCGGTGCCGGCCTCGATTGCGACGGACAGATTCTGGTGTCCTACGATGCGCTAGGAATCAATTCTGGTCATCGGCGTCCGCGTTTCGTTAAAGACTTTCTGAAAGGTCGTGATTCAATTGAAGCAGCATTCCGGGCCTATGTTTCCGAAGTCAAAAGCGGAGAATTTCCTAAAACCGAGCATGGCTATAATTGATGCAGACCTACCGGGATCTCGCTACGCTGCGTATATGCATCGACAATTGGAAGCAGGAAGGCCGACGCATAGGCTTGGTGCCGACTATGGGCAATCTGCATGCCGGACATTATGCGCTGGTGGAATTGGCGCTTCAGCATTGCGATGCGGTCGTGGTGAGCATATTCGTGAACCCGACCCAGTTTGGTCCAAACGAGGACTATGCCCGCTACCCGCGTACCGAACAGCGCGATGCCGAGGGCTTGGCCGAAGCGGGTGCCGCGGCCCTATTTCTGCCATCTGTCGATGCCATGTATCCCTTTGGTGTCATGGGTTGCGTGCAGATGCACGTACCCGGCATCACCGACATCCTGTGCGGAGCGCATCGCCCGGGGCATTTCAATGGCGTGGCAACGGTGGTAGCCCGCCTGTTCAATATGATTCAGCCCAATTGTGCCGTTTTTGGGAATAAGGATTATCAGCAGCTGCAGGTTATCCGTTATATGGCCGAAGAACTCAGTTTCCCGGTCGACATCATATCGGCGCCGACACTGCGTGAAACCTCTGGACTGGCCATGAGCTCCCGCAATCAGTATCTTTCGGAAGGTGAGCGCGAGGCTGCGACGGCCATCTACCGGGCACTCTGCACCATGCGGGCGTCTTGTATCGCCGGAACGCCGGCGGCACAGATCGAACGAGAGGCTGAAACGGAACTGCAGGCACTGGGCTTCACCGTTGACTACGCAGAAGTCCGCTCAGCCATGCTGGCAAAGGAAAGCCGTGCAGTAGACAAAAAGCGGGTGGCATTGATTGCCGCTTTTCTAGGACGCACCCGTTTGATCGACAATCTTGAATTTGAAATCCTCTGAATAAGGAATCATCACATGTGGAATGAACAAGACTGGCAGGCATTAGCGGGGCATGCGCAGCGTTGCCGGCAACAGTCAATCAGTGCGCTGATTGCTGCCGAACCGGGCAGGCAAACAGCATTCGCACGGCGGCTGGGGCCACTGTACTGCAGCTTCGCCCGTCAGCATCTGGATGCTGAGGCCCTGGCCGATATGCAACAGCGCCTGCAGGAGTCCGGCATCCAGGCGGAAGTCCGGCAGCTGTTCGACGGTGTACGTATCAACCGCAGCGAAGACAGAGCGGTGCTGCATACCGCACTGCGCAGCAACCTGGGTGACAGCCCGGAGTCGCGTGCCGCGTATGCCGCGGCGCAAGCCGTGCTCGAAACCATGAGTCGTCTGGCAGGCCGCCTGAAAGATCAGGGTATTACCGATATTCTTAGTGTCGGTATCGGTGGATCCGATCTTGGCCCACGCTTGGTCCTCAATGCACTGTCGGAATTCGGTGATAGCGGCTTCAGAGTTCATTTCCTCAGTTCGGCCGATGGCATGTATCTTGACCGCTATACCACTGTGCTCGATCCCCAGAAAACCGCGGTATTGTTAGTCAGTAAAAGCTTCGGGACCCAGGAAACCCTGATTAACGGGGCTGTGCTGAAAGCCTGGGCAGGAGATTCCGAACGCATTTTCGCCATTACCGCCAGCGCATCCCGCGCGGCGGCTTTCGATGTGCCGCCAAACAATATCCTGCCGATCTGGGATTGGGTCGGTGGTCGCTTCTCGGTCTGGTCGGCGGTAGCATTTCCGGTGGTCCTCGGTTTGGGTATGCCGGTTTTCCGTGAATTCCTGCGGGGTGCGGCCGATATGGATGCACATTTCATCAATGCGCCGATGACTGACAACCTGGTGTATTGGCAGGCGCTGATGTCGGTCTGGAACCGCAACGGCATGGGTTATGGCACGCAGGGCATTATTCCCTATGATGAGCGGCTGGAGTTGCTGCCGGCACATCTGCAGCAGGTGATTATGGAGAGTCTGGGCAAGTCGGTGACCCTCGACGGTGCCGACTGTTTGCAGGCCACAAGTCCTGTCCTGATGGGTGCCAGCGGTAACCCCAGCCAGCACAGCTTCTTCCAGTACCTGCAGCAGGGTATCGGAACGGTACCTCTGGACATTATCGGCGTCGTTATCTCCGGTCATAGCCAGCCGACCAATCATCATTTCATCCTTGCCAACCTGTTGGCACAGGCCGAATCGCTAGCTAATGGGCAACCCAGCGAGGATCCCCAGCGCCGTTATCCGGGCAACCGTCCGTCCACGGTCATGCTGCTCGACGAGCTCACGCCTTATGCTCTCGGGTTGCTGCTGGCTCTCTATGAGCACAGCGTGTTCGTTCAGTCCCGGATCTGGGGCATCAATGCATTCGATCAATGGGGTGTTGAACTCGGCAAGCAGATTGCCACCGGATTGATGCCCTGCGTCGAAGGCGATCAATCAGATCTGTCGAATCTGGATCCGATCACGCGGGAACTGCTCGGGGTGATGCTCAAATCTTGAGTTTCGCCGTAAGCTGTTGTAGTGCCCACTGTGCGTGTTCGCGGATCACGGGGTCGTCGTGATTGCATTTTTCACGGAGGGCATCCATGTGTTCCGAGCTCGGTTCAGCATTGCCGATTGCGACCGCGAGGTTGCGCAGCCAGTTGATGTAGCCGGTACGTCGGATGGCTGAGCCTTCCGTGCGTCGCAGGAATTCGGCTTCGGACCAAGCGAATAAGTCCAGAAGGCTAGCCTCATCCAGACGATTACGAGCGGTGAAGTCGGGCTCGGCATGGACTTTGGCGAATTTATTCCAGGGGCAGACCAACTGGCAATCATCGCAGCCAAAGATGCGGTTGCCGATGGCCTTGCGGAACTCCTCGGGAATGCTGCCTTGATGTTCGATGGTCAGATAGCTGATGCAACGCCGGGCATCCAGACGGTTCGGCGCAATAATAGCGGCGGTCGGACAGATGTCGATGCAACGCGTGCATGTTCCACAATACCCCTGCGGCGCCAGTGAGGTTCCTGGCAGATCCAGATCGGTATAGATTTCGCCCAGGAAGAACCAAGAGCCTTCATCTTTGTCGATCAGGCAGGTGTGTTTGCCGATCCAGCCCAGACCGGCATTGCGTGCCAGTGCCCGTTCCAGTGACGGCGCCGAATCTACGAGCACCCGGTAGCCAAAGAAGCCGATTTCAGATTCGATGAATTGGGCCAGCTGTTTCAGGCGTTGCCGCATCAGCTTGTGGTAGTCGCGGCCAAGGGCATAGCGTGCCACGTAGGCTTTGTCCGAACTGGCCAGAGTCGTCCAGGCCTGCTCGGGATCGGTTCCGTAGTCCATCCGCACGGAAATCACCGAAAGCGTACCCGGCTGCAGGAGTTCCGGTTGTGCCCGCATGTCGCCGTGACGTGCCATATAGGCCATCTGGCCGTGCTGTCCTTTGGCCAACCAGTCCTGCAAGTGGGCCTGGTCGGCATCCAGTCTGGCTTCGGCGATGCCGAAACCGGTGAAGCCGAGCGTTCGGCTGTGTGTCTTGATTTTATCCAGCAATGCCGTGCAATCCATGCACTCAGTATAATGCCAGCATGACCCGTCCGGACTCCGCCACCATCCGCCTGCAAAGCCCGTGCCCTGAGACCACGGCGGCCATCGCTGAACATATGGCTACGCATTGCCCGGATGCAGCCGTGGTTTATCTTGAGGGTGATCTTGGCGCAGGGAAATCCGTGTTTGCCCGGGCATTTTTACAGGCATTGGGCGTTTCTGGCTCAATCAAAAGTCCGACCTACACCCTTATCGAGTCCTATGCCATACCGGACGGCCGGGATGCCGTGCACATGGATCTTTACCGCATTGCTGACCCAGATGAGCTGGATTATCTGGCGCTGGACGGAATTTTTGAACGACTGCGGGTGATGTTGGTGGAGTGGCCGCAACGCGGAGCAGGATGGTTGCCAGCCGCTGATGTGACAGTAGCTCTTGCCATGGAAGGAGAGGGGCGGACTCTGGATGTCCGTGCCAACAGCGAGCGTGGCGATAAATGGCTGCAGTCGCTTGGATCAGGGCATTCCTGCGCTACAAAGATTTGAACGGGAGTTAAACTGTGTATTCGCTGTGTATAATAAAATCTTGATTTAACTCAGTTACGGTGCTTGAATTCCAGAATGAGTATTTACCTGAATACACTGTTGGGCCTGGCCTTATCGGCATGTGCAGGAATCGTTTCCGCGTCATCCGCCACCCAAGTGTCACAAATCATCCTGCTTCAGGACGATGCCGCGACCCGCGTTTTCGTTGAAATCAGCCAGCAAAGCACCTACAAAGCCTTTTTATTAAAAGGACCGGACAGGGCGGTATTGGATATCGAAGGCGCCGAGTTCGGAGCGCAGTTCAAACTTCCCGGAGCAAACGGAGCGGTCCTGGCCGTGCGGCAGGGCAAAACCCCGACCGGTCTGCGTGTGGTATTCGACCTGGCTCAAGCTGCCAAACTCAGTGATCGAGTGGACGTGTCCGGGGCCAAACCACGCCTCGTTTTGGAAATCATGCCGGCCAGCCCAGATCAGGTATCCCGGG
>NZ_JBIKSE010000053.1:0-8097 GCF_044348765.1 Arenimonas sp. | reverse complement strand
TGCAGGGCATTGCCGAACTGCACGGCATCATTCATTAATCCCCCCACTGGAGAAACCAATCATGAGCATACTTTCGGAATTCAAGGAATTTGCCCTGCGTGGCAACGTCATCGATCTTGCGGTCGGCGTGGTCATCGGCGGCGCTTTCGGGAAGATTGTCACCTCTCTGGTCAATGACCTGATCATGCCTTCAGTTTCTGTCCTCATCAGTAGCGCTGATTTCAAAAGCCTTTCCGCCGTGCTGCGGCCGGCTACCATTGGTGCAGACGGCAAGGAAACCATGCCGGCCATTCTGCTCAATTACGGCGCGTTTGTCCAAACCATCGTCGACTTCACTATCATCGCAGTGGTGATTTTTCTGGCGATCAAAGTGATCAACCGCATCCGCCGTCAGGAGCAGCCGGAAACACCGGCAGCCAGTGAACCCAGCGAAGAGGTCAAACTGCTGACTGAAATCCGCGATGCTCTGAAGAAACAGGGAACCTGACGTGCGCGTATTCCTGGCCTTAGCATTGCTCGGATTCGCGAGTTTGAACGCGTCCGCAGAATCCGGACTGGATCATAACGCCATCCGGACCGCCGAGGATCTGCGGGATGCCGCCATGCGTGGATCCAAGGGATACGGCATCGTTGAATCACTGACCACCGAGGTCGGCCCGCGCATGGGCGGCAGCGAAGCCTATGACCGTGCTACCGTCTGGGCGCAGGCGAAATTCAAGGCCCTCGGATACGACAAGGTCTGGTTGCAGCCGGTCACTTTTCCGGTCTGGCAGCGCCGCTCGGAATCGGCACGCGTCATCAGCCCGTTTCCCCAGCCTCTGGTCTTAACCGCGCTTGGTGGCAGCGAAAGTACGCTCGGGAATCTGCGTGCGGAAGTGGTCGAATTTGCCGATCTGGATGCATTGAAGGCGACGCCGGATGGCTCGCTGGTGGGGAAGATCGCATTCATCAATCTCAGAATGCTGCGCGCCAAGGACGGGAGCGGTTACGGCCCTGTGAGCAATGTGCGACGCGCCGGTGCTTCCGAGGCGGCACGCAAGGGTGCCTCGGCGCTGCTGATCCGTTCGGTTGGGACCGATTCCGACCGACTGCCACACACCGGCATGATGAGATACGAGGACGGTGTGGTGAAGATTCCAGCCGCTGCCCTGTCGGTTCCCGATGCCGATCTTCTGGCGAACATGCTCCGGCGTGGCAAACCAGTGACCGTGGAACTGAACATCCAGGCGGGATTCACCGGAAGCAAAACCGAATATAACGTCATCGGTGAAATTACCGGTCGCAGTAAGCCTGAACAAGTGGTCATCATCGGCGGCCATCTGGATTCCTGGGATCTGGGTACAGGCGCCATCGACGACGGCGCCGGCATCGCCATCACCATGGCCGCCGGCGCCCTCATCGGTGACCTGAAACAGGCTCCGAAACGTACCATCCGTGTGATTGCCTTTGCCAATGAGGAGCAGGGCCTGCTCGGCGGCAAGGCCTATGCTGAAGCAATGAAAGGACTTATGGATAAACACCAGCTCGGGGCCGAAAGCGATTTCGGTGCTGGTCGCATCTATGCCCTGCATTCCGGCGTTTCGGAAGAATCCCGACCGGTGATTGCCCGCATCGCCAAAGTGCTGGAACCCTTAGGCATCCTTCCGGCGGAAGGTGGTGGCCCTGGCCCCGACATCAGCCCAAGCGTGCCGTATGGCCTGCCTTGGGTGGAACTGCAACAGGACGGCACTGACTATTTCGACTACCACCATACCGCCAACGATACCCTCGACAAAATCAATGCCAAAGATCTCGATCAGCAGGTCGCTGCTTACGCGGTATTAGCGTATCTGTCCGCCGAAACCGATGTGGATATCCGACCGGAAGCGCCGAAAGCGGAGAATTAAGTCAGGCTGAGCTGTTCTGACGTCGCCATTCCGCCATCAGTACCGCCGCTGCCGCCGATACATTGAGACTCTCGACCTGTCCCGTGCCCGGCACTTCCACGCGCAAGCCGCTTACGGCGAGCAGATCGGAGTCCACGCCGGCCTGTTCTGCGCCCATTACCATGACGCAACGCGCGGGCAAAGCGGATCGGAACACGTCACTGCCGCCACGAACCACGGTACTGACCAGGGCAAAGCCGGCCGATTTCAGTTGCGCGACCGCATTATCGGTGCGCCCAAGGCGCACCAAAGGTACATGTTCGGCCGCGCCCTCGGCCACGCGGGTGGCGGCACCGGAATGACTGAGACTGGATGACTTCGGCAGCAGAATAGCCGCCGCACCGAAGTGGGCGGCAGAACGCATGATGGCACCGAGGTTATGCGGATTACCGACACCGTCAAGCCATAGCAGCAGGCAAGGACCGGTCGGAGCGGTCATCAACCAACTGGATAGATTTAATTCCAGCTGCGGCAGCATCGCCAGACACACTCCTTCATGGTGGGCGCTGGCGCTGAGTTTCTCGAGATCTTCGTTTTCCACCACGTTGTAACCGATACGGTTCCGGACACAGAACGCCAATAGCTCCTGCAGCTTGGGGATACGCGACTCCAGCAACCAAAGCTTGCGGATAGATTCCGGCCGCATCTTGAACGCCGCAAGACACGCATTCAATCCGTGAATGCGAAACTCCTTCGGCTTGGCTGGCCGCGAATCGTCTTGCCGGCTTTCGATATGACCGCGTGTCGGACGCGGGCCACGAACGTCCTCACGGTTCTGTCCAGGACCACGGTAAAGCGGGTGCCTGTCTTTCGGGTCGGTCATGTATTACCTCTGTGTTATTGATAACCAAGATGCATCAATGCATCGCGCCTTCCGCATCCGGCGTCGTGGCTTCCTGCTTGCTTAAATCACGGGCGCGCTGCTCCGGCGACTGCGTATAGGGCGCAAGCCAGCGGTACATGACCGGCACGATGAATAGCGTCAGTACTGTGGCGCAGAGAACGCCGAACACCACTACAATACCGATGGCCTGACGCGACCCGGATCCCGGGCCACTGCCGAGCATCAGGGGCAGAGCACCCGCCGCTGTCGCAATTGATGTCATCAAAATCGGACGTAACCTTACCGAAGCTGCCTCGATGATGGCCGCATCGATACCCAGCCCGGCGTCCCGGCGCTGATTGGCGAATTCGACAATCAGAATGCCGTTCTTGGCGGCAAGGCCAATCAGCATGATGATACCGACCTGGCTGAATAAATTGAGACTGCCTCCCATTATCCAAAGCCCGAACAATGCTCCAAAAACCGCCATCGGAACCGTCAGCAGAATAACCAAGGGGTGGATCAGGCTTTCAAACTGCGCCGCCAGAACGAGATACACAATCAGCAGCGCCAGGGCAAATGTGAACAGTATCGCCTGGCCCGATTTGAGATATTCACGGGACTGTCCTTTGAAATCGATCTGCACGGTACTTGGAAGCTCTTCTTTGGCGGCTTTCTGCAACCAATTCAAAGCTTCACCCAGATTCGCCTCGGGCTTCAGGCCCGCCGACACCGTAATGGCGCGCAGGCGGTTGAAACGGTTGAAACTGCCGGGCTCGGCCAATTCACGCACGTCAATGACCGACGCCAAGGGTACCAGCTGTCCACTGCCGGTACGAACATGCATGGAAAGAAGATCCGATGGCGAGCGCCGTTGTTCGGCATCGGCCTGAATAATCACATCGTATTCCTCACCCCCTTCCACGTAGGTGCCGACACGACGTGAACCGAGCATGCTTTCCAGAGTACTGCCGATGGCCTGATTCGAAACACCCAGTGCCGCTGCCCGTTCACGATTGATGTCGAGACGCAGCTGGGGACGTGTTTCCTTGTAATCGGAATCCGGGCCGGTCAGGTCCGGATTTTCTTCCATGCGCTGAAGCAGGCGGTCACGCCATTGCACCAACTCGTTATAGTCCGAACCTTGCAGAACCAGCTGAACTGGTTGGCCGCCACCACGCACCAATCCATTCGGTTGTTGCGGCCGCGCCTGCACGCCGGGAATCTTCGACAGCAATTTACGGGACTCTTCAACAATCGCAGAGGTATCCGTATCGCGGTCTTTCCAAGGTTTCAGCAGTACGGTTGCGCGTCCGGTGTGCATTTCCTCGCTGGCACCGAATCCGCCGGGAACAACCGCATTGATTCGATCGATGGCCTCGGATTTCGCCCGCAATGCCATCAGTTCGGCCTGAACCTGTTCCATCTGCTTGACGGTGTAATCGAAACCCGCACCTTCAGGACCATTGACCGCGACGAAAAAAACACCACGGTCTTCGACCGGAGCCAGCTCCTTGGGTACCAGCAGGTAAAGCACCGAACTGGCGCCGAGAACCGCGAGCATGGCGATACCAATGGTATTGCGTTTTGCCAGAAGCGCCTGAAGTCTTTTCGAATAGGCCTGACTCACCCGCTCGAGGAATGCGTTGATCCGCGCCTCGAAACCGGTAGCACCGGCTTTATGGGGTTTCAGAATCAATGAACACATCATCGGAGTCAGGGTCAACGCAACGACCGCCGAAATGGCAATGGCACTGGCCATCGTTACCGCCAGTTCACGGAAAAGGCGGCCATTGTTTCCTTCAATGAACGCCATCGGCAGGAATACCGCCACCAACACGGCCGTGGTGGCAATGACGGCAAAAGCGACCTGGCGGGTGCCGCGAAATGCACCCAGCATCGGTGGCTCTCCGGCATCGATGCGGCGCTGGGCGTTTTCAAGCACTACGATAGCGTCATCGACCACCAGACCGATGCATAGCACCAACGCCAACAACGTCATTAGATTGATGGAATAGCCGAATAACCAAAGTGCGATGAAGGCCGCCATCAGGCACACCGGAACCGTCACCGCCGGAATCAGCGCGGCGCGTACACTGCCGAGGAACAGCCAAATCACCAACAGCACCAAGGCGATGGCTTCGAACAGCGTGCTGTAGACTTTTTTCACTGCGGCGTCGATGAATACCGTGGTATCGAAATTGATACCCATGGCCATGCCTTCCGGAAGCCCCGGATTGATCCGGTCGATTTCGGCACGGACATCCCGTGAAACCTGCAAGGCATTGGCGGTCGACGTTTTGATGATACCCAAGGCAAGTTGCGGCTCGCTATTGCCGCGGAACCAGGCGCGGCGGTCAGCCGATTCGCGGGCAACGCGCGCGACATCGGACAAGACGATGCTCTGGCCGTCATTCAAAGTCTTCAGCACCAGCTTTTCGAAAGCCGCCGGCGAATCGAAACTGCGGTTGACGCGAAGCAGGAAATCACGGTCCTGCGATTCCAGTCGGCCGGCCGGTAATTCGAGATTTTCACGGCGCAATGCGCTTTCAACATCCGACACGGTGAGGCCGCGGGCCGCCATGGCGTCGTCGTTCAGCCAGACCCGCATCGCATAGCGCTGGCCGCCGGAAAGCCGGACCTGGGCGACGCCGGGGATACTCGAGAAACGGTCTGTCAAATAGCGGTCGGCATAGTCGGTCAATGCCAGCGCATCGGCTCCCTTTTGCACGACGCGGATCCAGATGATGACATCGGCATCGGCTTCCACTTTGGCGATTTCCGGAGCGTTCGCCTCCTCGGGAAGACGATCGGCGACACGACTCACGGCATCGCGCACATCGTTGGCGGCGGACTCGATATCGCGTTCGAGGGTGAATTCGAGATTGACCGAAGCACGGCCGTTGCGTGACGAGCTAGTGACCAAGTCGACGCCTTCAATGCCCGCCACGGCGTCTTCCAGCACCTGGGTCACCCGTGTTTCTACCACGCCGGCAGCAGCTCCGGGGTAAGCGACGTCGATGGAAACCACTGGTGGATCGATATTCGGCAATTCACGCAAGGGCAGACGGGTGAAGGCAATCAGTCCAACGGTCACCAGCATCAGGCTAATGACGGCGGCGAATACCGGACGTTTAATCGAAATGTCGGAAAGAATCATGGCGCGGCTGGAACCACTTTCAGCTTCTGGCCATCACGCAGTTTCGAGGTGCCATCAAGCACCACCTTCTCGCCGGCCTTGAGGCCTTCAAGCACCATGACCTTGCCCTCATGGCGACTACCGACACGGACATTGCGGCTGGTAGCGACGCCATCGGCTCCCGCGACGAAAACAAAAGTACGGTTGCCGACCTGCTGCACGGCCAGCTCGGGAATCACCAAGGCCTGCACGGCATTTTGCTGCAGGGATACCCGCATGAGCATTCCCGGCCGAACCAGTCCGCCCGCATTATCAATGGCGGCCCGCACCATGATGGCGCGCGTGGCGATATCCACACGGGAGTCGATGCCCACGATCCGAGCTGAGAGTGTTTGACCGGCCGCAGCATCGGCCTGCAGATCCAGCGCCATGCCGATTTTCAGTTGCGACAAAAGACCTTCCGGCACCGGGAAATCAACCCACAGATGATCGAGGTCATCCAGATTGACCATGATCGCGCCGGCCGAAACAAACTGACCTTGGCTGACCTGACGCAGACCGAGAACACCGGAAAAAGGCGCACGGATGATGCGGTCATTCAGGCGCTCCTGCGCTGCCTGTACGCGTGCCCGCGAAGCATTACGGGAGGCAATCACGGTATCCAGCTGGCTTTTTGCGACCAATTGCCGAGTCTGCAGGTTCTGAAGGCGTGTGACCTGTGCGTTCAGATCGTTCAAATTGGCCTGCGCTTCGGCCAGCTCGGCTTTGACCGTACCGGCATCCAGTTCGACTAAAATCTGTCCTTTGGCGACCCGCTGACCGCTTTCAAAACGGATGACCGCGATCCGCTCGGACTGCTTGGCGGCGATGACCACGGACTCCCGGGCCTTGGCGGTACCGATGGCCTGAACACGGTCACTCCAGGGTTCCGAAGCAACCGTGACTGCGGTCACCGTCGCTGGTGGGCCGGAGTCTCTGCCCGGACCTTTTTCATCGCTGCTGCAAGCCGTTGCCAGCAGAACCAAGGCCATCAGTGAAACACGCATGGGAAATTCCTTCAGGATCTTGCCTGAGATTATAAACGGCTTAGCCGCCGCCACCGTTAATGGCATGTAAAGAAAACGCCGGCGAGCCGGCGTTTTCGGGGGAATTACACGTTGTGCCTTACTTCCACTCGCCGATGGCCGCCAGACCGTTGTCGCGGGCGCGGGCATGCACGGTTTCCTGGGCCTTGGCGACATTGTTGACGATGTCCTGGCCCCAGATCTTCAGGGCAGCCGATTGCATGGCACGGCCATAACTGAAGCTCAGCGGCCACGGCAGGTTTTCCTGTTTATTCATTTCGTTCAGATGCGCGGTGGCATCTTCGTCGGATTGACCGCCAGAAAGGAACACGATTCCCGGCAATGCCGCAGGAACTGCAGACTTCAGGCATTGCACGGTGTAATCGGCGACATCCTCGATCGAGGCCTGGTCCGGACAATCCTTGCCCGGAATGACCATACTGGCTTTCAGAATGGTGCCTTCCAGCATGACATTGTGCTGGTACAGGGCATTGAACAGGGAACGCAATACTTTTTCGGTCACCACGAAGCAGTCGTCAATGTCGTGCTCGCCGTCCATGATTACTTCCGGCTCAACCATCGGCACGATACCGGCTTCCTGGCACAGGGCCGCATAGCGGGCCAAGGCGTGGGCATTGGCCTCGATACAGGTATCCGAGGGCATGCCCTCTTCGATGTTGATGTTGATGACCGCACGCCATTTGGCGAATTTGGCGCCGAGACCGGCATACTCATTGAGGCGTTCACGCAGACCATCGAGGCCATCAGTGACCACTTCCCCCGGGAAACCGGCCAAGGGCACGGTGCCTTTGTCGACCTTGATGCCCGGCAGGATGCCGTTGTCCATCATCACCTGCGTAAACGGCACGCCATCCTTGGTCTTCTGGCGCAGGGTTTCATCGTACAGAATCGCGCCGGAAATATGCTCACCCAGCCCCGGGGTGGTCAACAGCATTTCGCGGTAGGCGCGGCGGTTTTCTTCGGTGTTTTCCACCCCCACGGTATCGAAACGCTTCTTGATGGTGGCGTTGGACTCGTCAATGGCGATGATGCCTTTGCCGCGGGCAACCATGGCTTGGGCGATTTCGGGGAGTTGGTCGATGCTCATGAGGGCGATCCGGGGGTGGTTGGGGTGGCGATATTATA
>NZ_JBIKSE010000052.1:0-8191 GCF_044348765.1 Arenimonas sp. | reverse complement strand
TTTCCCGTAAAATAGGGGTCCTTGGGCGATTAGCTCAGTGGTAGAGCATTGCCTTCACACGGCAAGGGTCGCAGGTTCGAACCCTGCATCGCCCACCAAGACATGAAAAACCCCGCTTCGGCGGGGGTTTTTTTATCGCGCGTCTCGAGGGTCAGGATTTGATCAGTCTGAAGAACATCAGCGGATAGCTGTATTCTTCTCCCTTTGAAGCGGCAATCGTAGCTATGATTTCAACGACAACCATAAATATGCTCAATGCAATCGCAATCGGTAGCACTAAAATAGCTCCAAAGCCTAGAGATACCAGAGTAAAAATAAATGAAATGAGGAAAAAGGGTATTGAGATTATCAGCCACTGCAGCTGAAAGTTCATGGATTCATTTGCATGACGAATGACGAATGGTGAGTCCGGATTGGATTGCTTGATTAAAAAAGCCGGAAGCCAGGCCAGAAATGCCGTAATTATCAAGAAAAGCCCGGATAGTCCCACGATCAGTGCGCCCAAGTGAGTCCACATGGCTAGGGTATTCACGTTTGAGGTTTGTTTTAGATCGGCTGTTGAATTTGCTTGCTTTCCGCAGCTTGGGCAGAAATTATTATCTTGAATATCAACTCCACATCCGGAACAGAACGCCATTTTTGTCAACTCCTGTGTTGGTGTCTTTGAACCTGGCCTCGACCTAATAATCTTTAGGACGCATCTTTTTGTATATCATCCCGGATGAAGTGCTTTTTATAGCTAATGCGTTTTTGATTGACAGTCTTAATTTAGGATACGGCTAGCGTCTGATCAATTGCCCGAATTTCCACATCGAGCTCAACTGTTCGGCCTCGGCAATCTCGTCCGCGTTCATGGTCTTTACCAAGGCGTCGCGCGGCTTGCCGGCGGGGTAGTGGCCGCTCATGATGGCGACATTATACCAGGCGTAGGCCAGCACCGGGTCGTGCCTCACGCCATCGCCTTTGGCGTACAGGCGTGCCAGCTCGAACTGCGCCGCCATCTGGCCCTGCGCGGCGGACTGGCCGAACCAGTGCGCCGCCTCGCTCAGGCTGCGCGGCACACCGTCGCCCTTCAACAATTTCATGCCCAGGTCATACTGGCTGTCCTTGTCGCCCTGTTCGGCGCCTTTGCGGTACCAGGCCAGGGCTTCCTGCTTGTCTTCCTTGACGCCCTGTCCGGAGGCATACATGAAGCCCAGTATGCTCTGCGAATACGCGTTTCCGTTTTCCGCAGCCTTCTGGAACCACTTCGCCGCCAGCCCGTAATCCTGGACGGTATCGCGACCTCGGTAAAACTTGATGGCCAGGAACATCTGTGAATTGGTATGGCCCTGTTCAGCGGCGCGTGTATACCAATCAATGGCTGCTTTTGGATCTCGTGGTGCCTTTTCGCCGGTATCTAACAGCAAAGCCAACTTATACTGCGAAATCAGATGCCCTAGTTCGGCGGCTTTCAGATACCACAGCATGGCTTCCGGAACGTTTTCCGGTACGCCCTTGCCACCATAATGCAATTGACCCACCTGGTACTGGGCTTCGGCATCCCCGGCCATTGCCTTGGCGATATAAGCGCTCATGAGCTTTTTGTAGAGCTTCGTTGCCTCGCCGGCATTCTTGCGGACGCCAATGCCGAATTCATACATGTAAGCCAGTTGAGCCTGTGCTGGCGCATAGTTCTTTTTGGCCAAGGGGGTTAACAGCCTGACGCTCTGCGTGTAATCCTGTCTGGCATAGGCCATCAATGCCACATCGAAACTGTCTGAAGCAGCATCAGCTGATGCCGACCGCGGGGCGGGCAGGCTAAGGGCAAAAAAAAGGGCAATGATTGCCCCAGACTTTTTAAATATCATGCCTCATTTTACGCAAGCCCTTGATGAAATTTGTAAAAATTGCGTTCCATGGTCGCAAAAACCGAGTCCGTATTCATCGCATGCTCAGTGAATCTGACCGGCTGCAAAGCGGGCATCGAGGAAATCCATGGCATCCAGTACTTTCACGCGCGTCGCACGCTCGAAAGCATCGGCGGCGGACTGTTCGTCATCGGCATCGAGCAAGAGGATAAGTTGAGCATGTTCGGCGTGAACAATCGGCATGTTCGGTGCCAGTTTTAGTGCCGCACTCATGTGTTCTTCAGCGGCTTTCCGCTTGGCGCCGTAAGTCAGGCCGGCAAGTGTGCTGCCCACTTTGTTGACGATTTCGGCATGCCATAACGCACTGGCCAGATGCGCCTCGGCATGCTTCGGGTCGAGCTTCAGGCAGGTGTCCAAGGCTGTTTTCACTTTTCCGGCCAAGCCCATTTTAAGAGCTTTGGCAATCGAGAGTCCTTGCCCGTAGCGCCCATAGCCGAAGGCAAGCCGGTAATGGCTGTTGGATTCTTTGGGCAGGACCGCTACCGCTTGTTCAGCGATTTCAGCGACTTCCTGAAAACGGGTCAGTCTGTCCTCGGTTTTTTTGACCAGATAGGTGGCATGGATGCCCATAGCCTTTGCGGCAACACTTGCGCCAACCGGTCCGAGTGCGGAACCTTGCTGATAAGCCTGTTCGAATTCTCCGGCATGGAAGGCGCGCCAGGCGCTTTGCAGCTGTTCGGCAAGGTCTTCAGCGGATATCCCTTTCGGGGCTGATTTGCCGGCGGCTTTGATCAACTGTGCCGCACGCTTGTCGTCCGGATAGGGCTCGCCATCACCCGCATGCAGGGATTTCCAGGCTTTGGCCAGTGCCAATCCGTCATAGAAAAAGGCTTTGTTCGGGCCGGGAAAGGCGGTCCATGTGGATTTCTTACTGGCCATCTGTGGGCTCCTAGGCGTCGTTTCTCTGGGCGATGGCAAATGCTGCCAGTTGTTCGGGGCTGGATTCCCGTTGATACTTCGCCTTCCATTCCGAAAAGGGCATGCCATATACAATGCTGCGAGCCTGCTCTTTATCCATAGGCAGGCCATTCGCAACGGCGGCTTCCTGGTACCACTGCGAGAGGCAGTTGCGGCAGAATCCTGCCAGAATCATCAAATCAATGTTCTGCACATCGGGCCGGTCTTCCACTAGATGCTTGACCAGGCGTCGAAATGCCGCTGCTTCCAGTTCGGTATTTAATCGTTCGTTGTCCATTGGTTTTTTCCGCTCAGGATGCGAGATAATAGCCTAACACCAGAACCGGATCCGAATAGACCATGACCGCCAAAGTATTGGACGGAAAACGCATTGCCGACACCCTGCTGGATGATCTGGCAGAGCGAGTTCGCATCCGGGTCGGCGGCGGCCAGTCCCGGCCGGGACTGGCGGTGGTCCTGGTTGGAAGCGATCCGGCCTCTAGTGTCTATGTCCGTAACAAGCGCCGCGCCTGCGAGCGCGTCGGCATCCAGGCCTACGATTACGATCTGCCGGCGGAAACCACGGATGCTGAATTGGTTGCCCTGATTGACCGTTTGAATGCTGATCCGAAAATCCACGGTATTTTGGTGCAGTTACCGCTTCCCCATGACCGTGACGGCACTTGGCTCATCGATCGAATTGATCCGAACAAGGATGTCGATGGCTTCCATCCGATGAATGTGGGCCGTTTGGCGCTGCGCCAGTTTGGCTTGCGTCCTTGCACGCCGCGTGGCATCACCACATTGTTGGCCTATACCGACCAGCCGGTGCGCGGCCGCAATGCCGTCATCGTCGGCGTCAGTAATCATGTGGGGCGACCCATGGGTCTGGAGCTATTGATCGCCGGCTGTACCGTGACGTCCTGCCACAAATTCACGCCGAAAGAGGTCCTGGAAGCGCATGTCCGGCAGGCCGACATTCTGGTGGTTGCGGTTGGCAAGCCGGCGATGATTCCCGGCGAGTGGGTCAAGCCCGGCGCCGTAGTCATCGATGTCGGCATCAACCGTATGGATGACGGCCGCCTCTGTGGCGATGTCGAGTATGCCACCGCTGCCGAACGTGCCAGTTGGATTACGCCGGTGCCGGGCGGTGTCGGCCCGATGACCGTGGCCACACTCATGCAGAACACCTTGGAAGCCTGCGAGTCCATCGACCATTAGGCTGACGGCGGCACCTGCAATCGGGTATAATGGATTGCTTCACAAGCTCGGAGCTGTCCATGCTGCGCATTCTCGCTGAAGCCCTTACGTTCGATGACGTATCCCTGGTGCCCGCACACTCTTCGGTTCTGCCGAAAGACGTCCGTCTGGCCACCCAACTGACCCGAAATATCCGCATCAATCTGCCGATTGTCTCCGCAGCCATGGATACCGTGACTGAAGCCCGCCTAGCCATTGCCATGGCTCAGCTGGGCGGTATCGGCATCTTGCATAAGAACATGAGTGCCATCGAACAAGCCGCACATGTGGCGATGGTCAAGAATTTCGAGGCCGGTGTTATCCGCGAACCGTTTACCGTCGGTCCGGACAGTACCATCGGTGAAGTGCTGAAGTTGACGCGTGCACGCAACATTTCCGGCGTGCCGGTGGTCGATGGTGGCCATTTGGTTGGCATTGTCACCAGCCGCGATATGCGCTTCGAGAAAAAACTCGATGATCCGGTCCGCAACATTATGACCAAAAAGGACCGTCTGGTCACCGTATCGGAAGGCGCCAGTGATGATGAAGTGCTTGCCCTAATGCACAGACACCGCATCGAAAAAGTACTGGTGGTCAACGACGGTTTTCAGCTACGCGGATTGATTACCGTGAAAGATATCCAAAAGGCGCGCGATAATCCCAATGCCGCCAAGGATGCCAGTGAGCAGCTGCTGGTTGGCGCCGCGGTTGGTGTCGGTGGCGATACCGAAGCCCGTGTCGAAGCACTTGTGCATGCAGGCGTCGATGTGATCGTGGTTGATACCGCACACGGCCATTCACAGGGCGTGCTTGAGCGCGTGGCCTGGGTCAAGAAAAATTTCCCGAACGTCGATGTCATCGGCGGCAATATCGTTACTGCCGATGCGGCTCTGGCCCTGATGGATCATGGCGCCGATGCCGTGAAAGTGGGTGTCGGTCCGGGCTCCATCTGCACCACCCGCATCGTAGCCGGTGTCGGCGTGCCCCAGATCACGGCGGTATCGATGGTGGCTGACGTACTCAAAGGTCGCATACCGTTGATTGCCGATGGTGGTATCCGTTATTCCGGCGATATCGCCAAGGCGTTGGCCGCCGGAGCATCCAGCATCATGATCGGCGGCCTTTTCGCCGGCACCGAAGAGGCGCCGGGCGAGGTCGAGTTGTTTCAGGGTCGCAGCTACAAGAGTTATCGTGGCATGGGTTCGCTTGGCGCGATGGAGCAGGGTAGCAAGGACCGTTATTTCCAGGATGCATCCGATGCCGATAAGCTGGTGCCGGAGGGCATCGAAGGCCGCGTGCCCTACCGCGGGCATCTCGGTTCAATCGTGCATCAGCTGGCCGGTGGCATCCGCGCGTCCATGGGTTATGTCGGCTGCGCCACCATTGAAGAAATGCGCACCAGACCCAAATTCGTACGCGTGACCAATGCCGGAACCCGTGAAGCGCACGTGCATGACGTGCAGATTACCAAAGAACCACCGAATTACCGCGCAGGCTGAAATGACCGATATCCATAGTGACAAGATCCTCATCCTCGATTTCGGTGCGCAATATACGCAGCTGATTGCCCGCCGCATCCGTGAAGCCGGGGTCTACTGCGAAATCTGGGCCTGGGACCATAATCCGGCCGATATCGCCGCATTCAATCCGAAAGGCATCATCCTGTCCGGTGGTCCGGAATCCACCACGGCCTTAGGTTCGCCTAAGGCTCCACAGGAAGTATTCGATGCCAAGGTGCCGGTACTCGGCATCTGCTACGGCATGCAGACCCTGGCGATGCAATTCGGCGGCATGGTCGAATCCGGGCATCACCGCGAGTTCGGCGCAGCGGTGGTCAATATCGACCGGGCCTGCACCTTGCTGGATGGTCTGAATGACGCGACCGGACAGCCGCCGCGCCTGAACGTCTGGATGAGCCACGGTGACCGTGTCACCCGTGTGCCGGCCGGTTTTACCGTGACCGCCTCGACCGATACGGTGCCGATTGTGGCCATGGCCGATGAAGCGCGTCGCTATTATGGCGTTCAGTTCCATCCGGAGGTCACCCATACCCAATCCGGCGAGGCCCTTCTGGCCCGTTTCGTCAAAGATATCTGCAGTTGCCGCGCCCTGTGGACCGCGGCCAACATCATCGATGACCAGATTGTGCGGCTGAAGGCGCAGGTCGGTGATGACGAGGTGCTGCTCGGCCTGTCCGGTGGTGTCGACTCCTCGGTGGTTGCGGCCCTGCTGCACAAAGCCATCGGCACCAAGCTGACCTGCGTATTCGTCGACACCGGCCTGCTGCGCTGGCAGGAGGGCGATCAGGTCATGGCCATGTTCGCCGAGCACATGGGCGTCAAGGTCATCCGGGTCAACGCCGCAGAACGCTATTTCGCCGCACTCAAGGGCGTGGATGAGCCCGAGGCCAAGCGCAAGATCATCGGCCGACTATTCGTGGAAATTTTCGAAGAGGAGTCGGCCAAGCTCAGCAACGTGAGATGGCTGGCGCAGGGCACCATCTATCCGGACGTGATCGAATCGGCAGGCAGCAAGACCGGCAAGGCCCATGTCATCAAGTCACACCATAATGTCGGGGGCCTGCCCGAACACATGAAGCTGGGCCTGGTCGAGCCCTTGCGCGAACTGTTCAAGGACGAGGTCCGCCGCATCGGCGTCGAACTCGGCCTGCCGCCGCACATGGTCTACCGCCACCCGTTCCCCGGTCCCGGTCTAGGCGTACGCATCCTGGGTGAGGTCAAGCCCGAGTTCGCCGAACTGCTGGCCAAGGCCGATGCCATTTTCATCGACGAGCTGCGCCAATCCGGTTGGTACGACAAAACCTCGCAGGCCTTCGCCGTGTTCCTGCCGGTCAAATCGGTCGGGGTGGTCGGTGATGCCCGCGCCTACGAATGGGTCATCGCCCTGCGTGCGGTGGAAACCGTGGACTTCATGACCGCGCACTGGGCACCTCTGCCTTATGAGCTTTTGGGAACAGTTTCAAACCGTATTATCAATGAGTTGAAGGGTGTTTCTCGCGTCGTTTATGATATTTCAGGTAAGCCGCCGGCCACCATTGAGTGGGAGTAATGACTGAATTCAATGCCGATGATGCGGTCTGGATGCGGCAAGCCCTGACCCAGGCCGAGGCTGCCGAGGCTCTGGATGAGGTGCCGGTGGGAGCGGTTCTGGTCAGCGAAGACGGCGAACTACTGGCAGTTGGTCATAACCGCACGATTTCCCGTTCCGATCCCTGCGCCCATGCCGAAATCGAGGCCTTGCGGGCTGCCGGCAAGGCCTTGGGCAATTACCGGCTTCTGGGCACCACCCTGTACGTGACCCTCGAACCCTGCGCCATGTGCGCCATGGCGCTGGTGCATGCCCGGGTAAAAAGAGTGGTCTATGCCGCGGCCGACCCGAAAACCGGCGCCTGCGGCTCGGTCTTCGATGTATTGGGCGATTCGCGCCATAACCACAAGGTGGAAGTGCAGGGTGGTTTGCTCGGCGACGAAGCCGGAAGCCGGCTAAGTGCCTATTTCAAAGCCAAGCGTCGGGCGGGTTAACGCATTTCCTCTTCGATTTCGGCTTCGAAGCTCTTCACCGAGGCCCAGACTTCCCGCCCGAGGTAAAAGGCGGCGCCGAATAGGAACAGCATGCCGGCCAGTCCGAATCCCGTGGGTAAAAGCGAAAGGCGGTTGCCGCTGAAGGCATCCACGGCCAGTGCCAGGCTAGTGACGATGAAACAACCCAGCGCGCAGTATAGAAATAGACAGGCTCTAAGAAGGAAATTGCTGCGTTTGCGATGGCGTAGAATCTGGCTCTGCAGCGAAGGCTGGTTACGTGCGTTTTCATTCCATTTCTTGAGCAGAATGCGCAGACGGTCGACCACTCGGGCTAGGCGGTTATTGGCCGAAAGCAGCAGCGAGCCGGTGGCCGCCATCAACAAGGCGGGCGCCAGCATGGCGGTAAGTATCGTGTAGTGATCGCTGATTCCGGGAGTCATCGTCGGTGTCCATCGGGATTTGTTACAGTATAAGCATAGCCAAGGACCGCCCGATGACCGATGACCGTAAAAACCGCCTGATCTGGATTGATTGTGAAATGACCGGCCTTGTTCCTGAGCGGCATGAACTTCTGGAAATTGCGGTGGTCATCACCGATGCCGA
>NZ_JBIKSE010000025.1:0-26830 GCF_044348765.1 Arenimonas sp. | reverse complement strand
GCCGCCGAAACGCTCCGCGCCGACCTTCGTCAGGGCCGCAGTCAACGTGGTCTTGCCATGGTCCACGTGGCCGATGGTGCCCACGTTCACGTGGGGCTTGGTACGTTCGAACTTACCTTTTGACATGATGATCTCTCAAGCAAATTGTGGAATGGAGGCCAATCCGCGGACGGACCGGATGGAACTGGTGCTCACGAAAGGAATCGAACCTTCGACCTCTTCCTTACCAAGGAAGTGCTCTACCGACTGAGCTACGTGAGCGGCAACACAAACAACAAAATCAAACACGGCTTAATGGAGCGGGATAGGAGAATCGAACTCCTGCGATCAGTTTGGAAAACTGAGGTTCTACCATTAAACTAATCCCGCCTTTGCATCAAAGCTGGAAGCGCACAAAAAACTGGTGGAGGGAGGTGGATTCGAACCACCGAAGGCGTAAGCCAGCAGATTTACAGTCTGCCCCCGTTGGCCGCTTGGGTATCCCTCCAGAGTTAGCCCGTTATTTTCGCTCGATATTTAGGCTTTGTCAACGCCTAAATGGCTCAGACATTAAAGCGAAAATGAAGGACGTCGCCTTCCTGAACGAGGTAATCCCTGCCCTCCAGGCGCAGGCGCCCAGCCTCTTTGGCGCCGACCTCGCCCTTGTACTGGATGAAATCAGCGAAAGCGATGGTTTCAGCCCGGATGAAGCCTTTTTCGAAATCAGTATGGATGACGGCGGCGGCCTGTGGTGCTGTGGCGCCCTTGTGGACCTGCCACGCACGGACCTCTTTGACCCCTGCGGTGAAATAGGTCTGCATACCCAGCAGCGTGTAGCCGGCTCGGATCACCCGATTCAAGCCTGGCTCGTCCAGGCCAAGATCGGTCAGGAACTCCTGACGCTCGTCATCCTCAAGCTGGGACAGCTCCTCCTCGATGGCGGCACAGACCGGCACTACCTGGGCGCCTTCAGCCAGGGCGCGGGCGCGGACCTTGTCCAGGTGGGGGTTGTTCTCGAAACCGTCCTCAAGCACATTGGCCACGTACATGACCGGCTTCAGGGTCAGCAGGAACAAATCACGGACCAAGGCCTTCTGTTCCGCATCCAGACCCAGTGCGCGTGCGGTTTTTCCGGCATCTAGCCCGTCGCGTAGGAGTTGCAGTACCGGCTTGCGGGCGGCAGCCTCCTTGTCACCGGACTTGGCCAGCTTTTCCGTGCGCAACAGGGCTTTTTCAACCGAATCCAGGTCCGCCAAAGCTAGCTCGGTGTCAATGGTTTCAATATCGGAAATCGGGTCGACCTTGCCATTCACATGCACGATTTCACCGTGTTCGAAACAACGCACCACATGCGCGATAGCGTCCACCTCGCGGATATGCGCTAAAAATTTGTTGCCCAGCCCCTCGCCTTTCGAGGCGCCGGCAACCAGACCGGCGATGTCCACGAACTCGAAGGATGTCGGCAGAATTCGCTGAGGCTTGACGATTTCCGCCAACTGGGCCAAACGCGGATCCGGGACCGGCACCACCCCGGTATTGGGCTCGATGGTGCAGAACGGGAAATTGGCAGCAGCGATGCCGGCCTTGGTCAAGGCATTGAAAAGAGTGGATTTACCGACGTTCGGCAAGCCGACGATACCGCATTTGATGCCCATGTTTAACCTCGATTTATGTCTGGCCGCGTCACATCGCCGCCGGTGTGTGCAACTGTTTCATGGCGTCATTGAAACGCCCCTCGGCCAACATCGGCACAATACCGATGGCCGTATCGACCGCCTGCAATATCGCAAGCGCATCGTCCGCGCCAGGCCGGCCAAGCACCCAGGGCGTGACTTTATCTTTATGTCCAGGATGACCAATTCCGATCCGGAGACGATGGAATCCGCCATGACCGAGCTGGGCCATGGTGTCGCGCAGGCCATTCTGGCCGCCATGTCCGCCATCGAATTTCAGGCGCGCGGTACCCGGCGCCAAATCAAGCTCATCGTGGACCAACAGGCAGCCGGCCGGATCGATTTTCCAGTAATGCAGGCCTGCCACCACCGCGCGACCCGAAACATTCATGAACGTCAACGGTTTCAACAGATACACGCTACGCCCCGAAACCGTGATTTTGGCGGTTTCTGCCTGTAATTTCTTGTCGGAACTCCAGCGCGCCTGGTATTTTTCGGCGAGCGCATCAATAAACCAAAACCCGGCATTGTGCCGGGTTCGGGCGTATTCGGAACCGGGATTGCCCAGGCCGACGATAAGCGAAATCGCATCCATAAGCGGACACCGCCCCTGCCGGACTTCCGGCAAAGGCGGCAGACCCCATTACTTCTTCTTGGCAGGCGCAGCAGCCGGAGCGGCGGCGGCTTTGGCGGCTTTGGTCGACGGCACTTCACCACCAGCTTCCGGCGCTACAGTGTCTTCTTCCTGGCCACGGGCGTGCTTAGCGATGACGACGGCCAAATCGTACTCCTTGCCGAGCTTGAGTGCCGGCAACGTAACGCCTTCAGGCAGCTTCAGGGCGGACATGTGCACGATATCGCCGGCGCTCAAAGCCGAAAGGTCGACCTCGACGAATTCCGGCAGATTGCGCGGCAGACAGACGATGGTGATTTCGTTCAGCTCGTGGGTGACGATCACACCGGCGGTTTTGCCGGCTGGGGATTTTTCCTGGTTCAGGAAGTGCAGCGGCACATTGAAACGGATGGCTTCGTTTTCATCGATACGCTGGAAATCCAAGTGCATAATCTGCTGCTTGAACGGATGGCGCTGCATATCGCGCAGCAGGACGTGCTGGCCCTTGCCATCGACGTTCAGGGTGAGAATCGAGGCGTAGAACCACTCGTTCTGACTGATGTGCCAGAGATGGTTGTGTTCGACCTGGATCGATTCCGGAGCGGTACTGCCGCCATACACGATGGCAGGCACCTGGCCGGCATGACGGAGGCGGCGGCTCGCACCTTTGCCTTCATCCTTGCGGGCACTTGCATTGAGTTGATGTTCTGACATAAAAATCACCTATTTGACTGACGTTAAACCGCCTCGCGGCGGGGAGTGCGCTCATTCGCGACCAAATGAGCAAGGTTTGGGTTTTTGCCGTCCGCATGCGTCCGGCACCCACCCACAAAAAGAATCAATCGACGTACAACGAGCTGACCGACTCGCCCAGCGCGATGCGCCGGATGGTTTCGGCCAGCACTTCGGCCACACTCAACTGACGGATACGACCACAGGCCTTGGCCGCTTCGCTGAGCGGTATGGTATCGGTAACCACCAGCTCATCCAAGGCCGAATTGGTGACATTGCCGATGGCGGCGCCGGACAGCACGGCATGCGTACAGTACGCCACGACCTTGACCGCGCCCTGCGCCTTGAGGGCGTTGGCGGCAGCGCATAGGGTACCGGCAGTATCTACGATGTCGTCGACCATGACACAGGTCTTGCCGGAGACATCGCCAATGATGTTCATTACCGTGGCGACGTTGGCACGCGGCCGACGTTTGTCGATGATGGCCAGGTCGGCATCATCCAGGCGCTTGGCGATGGCACGTGCGCGCACCACACCGCCGACGTCCGGCGACACCACGATGACATTGTCGGTGCCGTGATTGCGCCAGATATCGGCTAGCAGCAACGGCGAGGCATAGACATTGTCGACATGGCAATCGAAAAAACCCTGGATTTGTTCGGCATGCAAATCCATGGTGATGACGCGGTCGGCATTGACCACACTGAACATCTTGGCGGCGACCTTGGCGGTGATCGGCACCCGTGCCGAACGCGGACGGCGATCCTGGCGGGCATAACCGAAATATGGCACCACGGCGGTCACAGAGTTGGCGGCAGCACGGTTGAGTGCGTCAATCAGCGCCAGCAGTTCCATCAGATTTTCGGCCGACGGGGCGTTGGTCGGCTGAATCACGAAGACATCCTGGGCACGGACGTTTTCTTCGATTTCGACCTGCACTTCGCCATCGGAAAACTTGCCGACCAGGGCTTTGCCCATGGGCACACCGAGTTCGCGGCACACCGCTTGCGCCAAGGGGCGATTCGCATTACCCGAAAAAACGAGCATGTTTTGCTTACTCATCGTTGGCCCTTGACACATTGTTCAGAAATTGGCTGGGGCGGTAGGATTCGAACCTACGGATGCCGGGATCAAAACCCGGTGCCTTGGGCCTCTTGGCGACGCCCCAATTTCTTCATGTAATGGATTCGTACCGCGCCGACCGCAAGGCCTGCAACAGCATCGACTCCGGTGCTGACGAGACCACCCAGGAGCGGTAACCATCAGGCAATCCGGCCTGCGCTTCCCGCGCCGCTTCTTTCGAATCGAAGCGCAGGAAACACCCGCCTCCGGTACCGGTAAGCGCAACCTTGCCGAAGCCCGCCATGGCTGTGAACACCGAATCGATCCGGGGTTGCAGCGTGCGGACTACCGGTTCAAATGCGTTATCGAGCAACGAACCACTTACGTAGCCGGCTATTTTCACCAATTTTTGGTCGCGCGTCAATTGAGGCGATTGAAAAAGTTCAGCCGTCGGCACCTGCACACCGCTGTCAATCAACAAATACCAGCCCTGTGGGAGCTGAATCGGCGTTAAGCGTTCACCCACCCCTTCCGCCCAGGCATTTTGCCCGTACACGAAGACCGGTACATCGGCCCCGAGGCTGAGACCAATCTGCGCCAAGCGCGCTTCGGACAAATTCAAGCCCCAAAGATGATTGAGCGCCAGAAGTACGGTGGCGGCATCGCTGGACCCGCCGCCGAAGCCGCCGCCGAGGGGAATCTGCTTGTCAATCGCGATCTCCGCCCCGAGCCGGCAATCGGCGGCCGTCTGCAGAGCCTGGGCAGCACGCACGGCGATGTCCTGCGCCTCCGGCACGTCGTAACCGGGAGATTCCAAGCGGATGATTCGACCGTCCATGCGCACCCGAAGCCGAACCACATCCCCCCAGTCAAGCAGCTGGAATACGGTTTGCAGGCAATGGTAGCCGTCACTGCGGCGACCGGTGATGCGCAAAAACAGGTTGATTTTGGCCGGTGCCGGCCACGAGCTCCAGTCAGACTCAGTCATTGGGCAGCTCCTGCCACTGGTCGATCACTAGCCGGAGACGGGTCTGGCCGCGTTCTATAACGATCACCCCGGGCAAACGTACAGGCTCATCACGCCATTCGCCGTAATGCCAGGACCATTCGGCGATACGCACCGACCCGGCGGACGCGAAAGCGTTCCACTCCGGCTTTTCCGGCCAGAATGCACGCAGGCCCTGTGGCAAGGCCGGCAACGGCCCCGGCACCTGCAACAACTCAGCCAGCAACGCCTCAGGCGTTCCGGATTTCACGGGCTGGCCACCGGCATCCAAAATCTGGGCCTGATTCGCATCAACACGCAAATACGCCGACCCCATGGCCAACGGCCCCATCACTCGGACCTCCGAGATTTCAGCGCTCTGCCGCCAGGATATGCGTGCCGAACCGCCCTTTCCGGCATGGGCATAAGCCAGACGACCGGTAAAGGCCCAGTCGGTATGCGTAGCCAGGTATTCCTCGCGCCCCGCTTCGTTTCGGACCGGATTGGAACGATTGACCACAGACACACAGCCGACCAGAAGCAGCAGAGCCGGCAAAACCAGACGTTTCAACGCAGCCGCTCCTGCAGAGCCAGCAATTCGGCTTCCGAAGCATCCAGCTGGAGGCCCTTTTCAAGGTAGTCATATGCCTGCTGGCGGTCGCCGAGCCGGAGAAAAACCTGACCGAGATGGCCGGCCGTAACGGCCGATGGCGTGAGCCGCCAGGCTTTCTCGAGGTGGGTCAGCGCCTCCTTGTCTCTGCCCAGACGAAACAGGACATAGCCAAAGCTGTCGAGGATTTCGGGCTGTTCGGGCGCCAGAAGAAATGCCTGGGCAATCGGTTTAAAGGCGGCGCGCGGCTTGTTCAACTCCTTGGCCAAAGTAAAGCCATAGGCATTAAGAGCTTCGGCGTCCGCAGGAGCTGATTTAAGGATTGTCTGCAATTCCGACATGGCAGGTTCGACCCGTTCCTGCCCGAACAGACGCATGGCGTACTGATAACGCAAGGGATTGGCTTGTGGCCAGTGCGTGAGGCCACGCCGGTATATGGCATTGAGCACCTCGACATCACTCTCATCACTGCGAAGAATGCGATGGAACTGGATTTCAGTCTGGAAAGCATCCCGGCGGATTTCATCGGATAAATCGGCATCTGCTGCAACCGCCTGCAATTGGCCGAATGCCGCATCCTGCTTGCCTTGGCGGAACAAGACCACCGCCAAGCGGACGCTGGCAGTGGTCGGTACGCCATTCTCCAAAGCCTCACGGTAATTCGTTTCCGCCTCCGGCCAGTCTTTCAGAAGCTCACTCAGCGAGCCCAGCAGTGCCGGGCGCTGAAAACCATCTAAGGCGGCATCTTTGCGAATCTGTGCCATCAGTGCACGTGCCTTCACATCATCCATGGCACGGCCGAGTAATACGATCCGCTGGTAATAGGTACCGCCATCCTGTGGCAAGGCCTCAAGCCATCGCCTGTGCTGTTGCGCATCTCCAGATTTCTGCGCCAGAACCAGGACACTGCGTCGTTGCCATTCATTCAAATCCAATGGATCGAGCCGCTGCAGGCGACGCTTGCAGGCATCGGCAGCACCTTCCACACACTCACGAAGTGTGCTGGCCAAAGCAGCCTCTGCGCTTTCAGGCGGCAATCCGCCTTCAAGGCGGTCAGCCAGGTTCTCGAGTCGCCATTGGTAAGCGAACTGGAACAATTCGAATCGTTCCACAGGGGTCAAGTCCGGACGGCCTGCATACCTCGCCAATGCCGCATGGAGCGTCAGTTGGTGGCGGGCAGCATGGGTCTCGATGACGGCACGGGAAATGTAGATGCCACGCTCATCCGGATGCCGTACTAATGCCTGCCAGGCCTGTTGCGCCGAATCGCTTCGGCCTGCCAGTAGTGCTCGTTCAAAACGTTGGCGGATGAGATCAATCTGGGTGGCCTCGGCCAGGGCAGGCACTGCGTCCAGAGTGGCCAGCCAAGATGTTTCACCAAGGACGGCCGCCAACTGCATCCCGCGCAACAATTCTTCAGCACTGAGCTGCCCGGCAGCTTGCGATTGATAATAGGAAAAGGCCTGCTTGAACTGTCCGGACTGGAACTGAAACTCGCTTTCCAGCAGGGCTTCGAGCCGATCAGTCTGCAGATCGGGCACATCCGCATACCCAGTGGACGGAAAAAGTACCGGAAAAACGGTTAACAAGGCGCTGAAAGCAATTGGACGCATACAACACAGTGTACACAGGCTAAAATAAACCGTCATCGTCTGAGTCCTACTATGTCCCTGTTTGTCCTTGGCTTGAATCACCAGACCGCGCCGATTGAGCTGCGCGAGCGCGTGAGCGTGTCGGACAGCCAGCAAGGCCAGGCACTCGCAGCACTGATGCAAGTACCCGGAGTCGAACAGGCCGTATTGCTGAGCACCTGCAACCGGACTGAAATCTACAGCCATATCGCGCCAGAACATGAAGCTGATCTGGCGCGTTGGTTGGCCGAACATCACGGCATCGCACCCGAGGCGCTCAGCCGCTATCTGTATCAGCATCAGGATGAACAGGCGGTAAAGCATCTGTTCAGAGTGGCATCCGGCCTCGACTCACTCATTATGGGCGAGCCACAGATCCTCGGCCAGGTTAAACAGGCCTGGTCCATCGCCCGCCAGCAACGGAGCGTGCATGGCCTGCTCGACCGCCTGTTCCAGCAGACCTTTGCCACCGCCAAACGCATCCGGACCGAAACCCGTATCGGCGCACATCCGGTGTCCGTCGCCTACGCCAGTGTCAAATTGGCCCGGCAGCTGTTCAGTCAACTCGACCAGTCCAGCGTGATGCTGATTGGCGCCGGCGAGACCATCGAACTGGCGGCACAGCATCTGGCACAGGCGAATGTGAAACGGATGGTCATCGCCAACCGTACACTGGAGCACGCACAGGCCATCGCTTCACGTTTCTCGGCGTATGCGCTTCACCTCTCGGATGCCGCCAAACATTTGGCCGAGGCAGATATCGTCATCAGCGCCACCGCCAGTCCGGTTGCGGTGCTGCACGTAAACGAGATCGCCGACGCCATCACCCAGCGCCGCCACAAACCGATGCTGCTGATCGATCTGGCGGTACCGCGTGACATCGCGCCGGAAGCCGCGGATCTGGACGATGTCTACCTCTATACGGTGGATGATCTCGATCATGTTCTCGAGGAAGGCCGCGCGTTCCGTCAACAGGCCGCGGTCGAAGCAGAGGCGCTCATCGCCATTCATGCCGAGCATTTCTATACAGAAATGAAAGCCATGGGGCACCAGGGCGGACTTCTGAAGCTTCGCCAACGTGCCGAACACGAGCGCGACCTGCAACTGGAAAAAGCCCGGCAGGCCCTGGCCCGCGGCGAGGATGCCGATGCAGTTCTGGAAATGCTAGCCAACCAGCTCAGCAACAAATTCCTGCATGCCCCCACGACAGTTCTGAAACAGGCGGCACGAGACGGCGATAGCGCACTGATACGTGCAGCCGAACAAATTTTCCAGCTTGACTCCGATGCTCAGCCCTAAACTGCTGCGCAAACTCGAGCATCTGGCGGAACGGCACGAGGAGATCGGCCGGTTGCTGTCGGATCCGGATGTTATTGGCAACAACACCCGCTTCCGTGAATTGTCCCAGGAGTATGCGCAGCTCGACCCAGTCGCTTCCGGTCTGTGTTCCCATCACCAGGCGCGACGTGATCTGGAGCAGGCGGAAGCCTGGCGCTCGGATCCTGAAATGCGCGACCTGGCCGAAGAAGAAATCCCGCGCCTTAAAGCAGCCATGGAGCATCTCGAATCGCAACTCGGATTGCTGCTGATTCCGGCTGATTCTCGCGATGATGCCAATCTATTCCTGGAGATCCGCGCCGGCACCGGCGGTGACGAGGCTGCGATTTTCGCCGGTGACCTGTTCCGTATGTATGCCCGCTTTGCTGAGCGCAAACGCTGGCCGCTGGAGATCCTGTCGAGCAATCCGGGTGAACACGGCGGTTACCGTGAAATCATCGCACGTATCGAAGGCAAGGGCGCTTTTTCGAAATTCAAATTCGAATCGGGCACGCACCGCGTACAACGCGTACCCGACACCGAAACCCAGGGGCGCATCCACACCTCGGCCGCGACCGTTGCCATCCTGCCGGAAATGGACGCGGTTGCCGATATCGATATTCCGCCGGGCGATATCCGCACCGATACCTTCCGTGCATCCGGTGCCGGCGGCCAACACGTCAACAAAACCGATTCCGCCATCCGCATCACCCATCTGCCATCCGGTATCGTGGTTGAATGCCAGGACGAGCGCAGCCAACACAAGAACCGCGCACGCGCCATGAGCCTGCTGAAAGCACGCCTGCTCGACGAACAGCGCGCCAAGCAAAATGCAGCACAGGCTGAATCGCGCCGGCTGCAGGTCGGTAGTGGCGACCGCAGCCAGCGCATCCGGACCTATAATTTTCCTCAGGGCCGCATCACCGATCACCGCGTGGAAGGACTGACTCTCTACCGGCTGCCTGAAATCGTCGCCGGCGACCTCGACGATCTGATCGAACGGCTGACCGTCGAAAACCAGGCCGATGAACTGAAACTTTTGACTGAGGGAAATACATGACGACCGGACTCCATCTGTGTGTGCTGACCATCAGCGACAGTCGGACCGGAGCGGAGGACGCTTCCGGAGACTATCTGTGCCAGGCACTGCAGGCAGACAGCCATCATCTGAGTGCGCGCGGCTTGCTGCCGGACGATAAATACCGTATCCGTGCCCTGCTCTCGCAATGGATCGCCGATCCCACAGTAGATGGCATTCTATGTACCGGCGGCACCGGCTTCACCGGACGCGATAGCACCCCCGAGGCAATCCAGCCCCTGCTCGACAAGGAAATGCCGGGTTTCGGCGAACTGTTCCGGCAGCTGAGTTATGCCGATATCGGCACCTCCAGCCTGCAATCGCGCGCCTTGGCAGGTCTGGCCAACGGCATATTCATTTTCTGTCTGCCCGGATCAACCAGTGCCTGTCGATTGGCCTGGAACGAAATCATCCGCCATCAATTGAACCATGCCACCAAGCCCTGTAATCTGGCTGCATTGAAACCGCGACTGAACGAACGCTGAGGCGGGGAGGCCACATGTCCAAGAAAATCGGGGGGAAAGAATACGAAACCGAATTGGCCAAGCTCCAGATCGAACTCAACCGTATCACCCACTGGGTCCATAAGAACGGCAGGCGCGTCGTGGTTTTGGTGGAAGGCCGCGACACTGCCGGCAAAGGTGGCGTGATTGCCGCCATCAAAGCTCATATGAACAGCCGCTCGTGCCGAACCGTCGCGCTGGGCAAGCCAACCGATGTGGAGGCCAGCCAGTGGTATTTCCAACGGTATCTAGCGCACCTGCCAGCAGCCGGGGAGTTCGTGTTTTTCGACCGCAGCTGGTATAACCGGGCTGGAGTCGAGAAGGTGATGGGTTTCTGCACACCACAACAAACTAAAGATTTCCTGAAACAGGTGCCGATTCTGGAAAAAATGTTAGTGGACGACGGCATCCTGCTCTTCAAATATTGGCTCACCGTCGATCAGGACGAGCAGGAAAAACGCTTCCGTGAGCGCATTGATGACCCACTCAAACAGTGGAAGCTGTCACCGGTCGATGTGCTATCACGTGCCAAGTACGACGATTACACTGCCGCACGTGAAGCCATGCTGGAAGCAACGCACACCAAGCATGCACCGTGGACGCTGGTCGATTTCAACAGTCAGAAGCTCGGACGTCTGAATCTGATCCGGCACTTCATCGCAAACTTTCCGGATGATTCGGTGAAAGTCATCACCCCAGAGTGGAAACCGCTATCGGGCAAGCCGCGCAAGGAACAATACCGCGTCCCACCAAAACCGATCAAAGCCGATTACTGAGGAGCGGGAGGTCCAATAATCTCGGCGAGTTCAGATGACGTCACCGGACCAAGGAAGGTCTTGACCACCTTGCCACCGGGCGCAATCAGAACGGTCATCGGCAACCCGCGCGGGGTTTCGAAGTGCTCCGGCGGATTGTAGACATCAATGATGGCGAACGGATAATCGATCGGGTGGTCCTTGAGGAAGGCGGACATGTCTTCACGCGTGATTTCCTCGTAAGCTAGACCGATGAACTGGACATCCTTGCGGGATTTGGCAAACGCATTGAAATCCGGAATTTCCTTCAGACAAGGCGCGCACCAGGTCGCCCAGAAATTGACCGCCACCCATTTCTCGCGATGCTCGGAAAGATCGAATTTGCTGCCCTGGAAAGTTTCCACGACAAGCGCCGGCGTCTGCTTGGAGGGGACAAACCCCGATTCGGACGAAGGCGCGGACTTATCGCTGCAGGCGGCCAGAACCAATGCAAGCATAGCTATCAAAAGGGAGTTTCGGATCATGGTGCGGGAGCCTCGGGAAAACACAGGGACAAAGGACGTTCTAACCGCGCCTTCACGGATCCGCGTAGTTCATCGATTACCGGTAGTATAAGCCCATCGATGTCATCGCCCTGCGAAGGCAGATCGATGTCTTCTACCGGAATCCGCAAACCCAGACCCTGATGGAGGTCTTTCAGCGTATGTTCGGACAAGGGCCCACTGAGCCACCAATGCTCATGGCTGTCGCTCTCGATTAAGCCGATGCCGGCCAGACCGGCCAGATAACTGCGAATCATCGGCTCGGCGATATTGGGTTCGAGCAAGGACAGACTGTTGAATGTCAGACGGGTTCGTTGGGTACGGGCCTGTTGGAAACGGACGACCAGACGCAGTACCCAGTAAAAATCGAGTCCTTTGGCGGCCCGCACGGCTTTGGGTCGGTAGCGGAATGAAGCCAGGGAGGCGGTCAAGGAGGCCCCGAACAAAACAACCAGCCACACCGCATAAAGCCAGACCAGGGTTATGGGCACCACGGCCATGGCACCGTAAATATGCCGAAATGAAACGGACTGTAGATAGATTGCGAAAAGCCATTTCAGCAATTCGAACAGAATCGTGGCGATGACGCCGCCGGTCAGCGCATAGCGCAGCGACACAGAACGGTGCGGTATCAGCCAATAGGCGGCACTGAATCCGATGAATTCGATCAACACCGGTGCCAGCATCAGTCCGACGCCATCCAGATACCCTGGGGTGTAATCGGCCAGATTGATGTACACACTCAGCGCCGAATTGAGCGCTAACAGGGAAACTACACATAGCGATCCGGCTGTCAGCAGGCCCCAATAGGTCAGAAACCGTAGGAGTTTGGGCTTCACCATTGGCACCCGCCATATCCGGTTGAAGGCCTTTTCAACGCTCCACATGGTCAGACCAACCGAGAATAGCAATGCCATCAAGCCGGTAGCCGGTAAAGTTCGGGCACTGTCGGTGAAGGTACGAAGACTCTGCTCGAGGTTGTCGGCAACGCTCGGCACGAAGTTATCGAACATGAAATCGACCAGATTCTGGGTCCACTGGTCGAAAATAGGAAAGGCCGCCAGAACCGTGAATACCACGGCAGCGAACGGTACTACAGCCAGAATACTGGCATAGGAAAGCGATCCGGCCGATTCGAAGCAGCGGTCATCGATGAAGCGTTTGAGAAGATGGCGTGCAAAATTGCCGATTTTATCGACATTGTGTGCGTGCGGACCTTCCAAAAGCTTTGTTTTGAGCCTGTGCATTGTTAAAGTATAGCAATGCCCAAAGCTAGGTGCTGATATGACCGAAATCCTCATCCTCTACTACAGCCGCAACGGCTCGGTCGAGCAACTCGCGAACTTCATCGCCCGCGGCGTCGAAGAAAGCGGATGCGTGGCGCGTCTGCGCTGCGTTCCGGCAGTTTCGGCCAATCATCTCGCCACCGAGCCTGCAGTACCCGAGACTGGCGCGCCTTTTGTGACCAAGCAGGATCTCGCTGATTGCAGCGGCCTAATTATTGGCAGCCCAACCCATTTCGGCAATATGGCGGCGCCGATGAAATACTTCTGGGACGGCACCGGTGCCGAATGGGCCAGCGGAACGCTGGCCGGCAAACCAGCGGCGGTATTTACATCAACGGCAAGCATGCACGGCGGCCAGGAATCGACATTGCTGAGCATGCTGCTGCCGCTATTGCATCATGGCTGCCTGCTCGTGGGCATCCCATTCACTGAGCCCCGCTTATCCAGTACCCGGACCGGTGGTACACCCTACGGTGCCAGCCATGTCAGCGGCGGCGACGGCAAACAGCCGTTCAGCGAAGACGAAACCGAGCTGGCGAAAGCACTCGGTCGCCGTGTCGGTGGTATTGCACTGAAGCTGGGCGAATGAACACACTATCTGCGCGGACCAGTCTGGCCAAACGCTATGCCGTTCTAGGCATATTCAGCCTGTTGATCTGGATGATCGCCTGGCTAACCTGGCTTTCGCCGTCTGAGATTTTCCCCAGGTGGTTCGCAACCGGACTGGCCGTGGCGCCGATGATCCCGGCTGCGCTGCTCGCTTTGTTTCGTCGACCCTCTGCGGTATTCTGGGGTGGCGTAGCGGCATTACTGTACTTCTGTCATGCCATTACCGAGCTTTGGACAGCTCCGGACACCTGGCCGATGCCATTGGTGGAATTGCTTCTGTCGCTCTGGATCATCTTCGCCGGCAATTGGGACGGCCTGAAAGCCAAACTATTCAAGCGCAGCGATATCCGAAACAGCTAACATAACGGCAACCTGGAGATGCGCATGAATTCCCTTCTGATCCTGACCACCGGCGGCACCATCGACAAAATCTATTTCGATGACAAATCCGACTATCAGGTCGGTGACCCGCAGATCGGCCGAATTCTCAAGGAACTGGGTGTAGTGATTCCATTCACCGTGGTACCGGTGATGCGCAAGGATTCGCTGCACATCGATCAAGCGGACCGCGAATTGCTGAAGTCGACCATCGAAAACCGTGATGAATCCCATATCCTGATTACCCATGGCACCGATACCATGGTGGAAACTGCCAAAGTGCTGTCGGCGATTCCTGGAAAAACGATGGTGCTGACCGGCGCCCTCAATCCGGCCAGCTTCCGAGGATCCGATGCCGAATTCAATATCGGCACCGCTGTCGGCGCCGTGCAGAGCCTGCCACCGGGCGTTTATATCGCCATGAACGGCTGCATCTGGGATCCGGCGAAGGTCAAGAAGAACGTTTCGGCAAACCGCTTCGAATCGCTCTGACGCCCTACTTCGCTCATTCCGTCACCAACACGAGCCTGAGATTAAAACCCCAGACGGCAGTCGTTACCGGAAAAGAGGGGGCACGACCTGCGAATCATTATCTTTCGGACGGACATAGGCACCTGAAATTCCAGGCAAGGAATGCCAGCAGCCCTGAACTTAAGTACCGACCAAGCGTAACAGCCAGCCTTGATGCGTGAAAAATGCAAAGCTCACGCATAGAACGAGTGCTTTATATATTTTTTATAACATTCCTGTTTCAAGCTGTGCCGCTTCACTCATCATATGACGACCCCAGGGCGGGTCAAATACAAGATCCACGTCCGCTTCGATGATGGTCGGGACCCGCTCTACCTTGGTCCGGACATCGTCTACTAGGACGTCCCCCATGCCACAGGCTGGCGCAGTCAACGTCATTAAGATGGCAGCTTTGCGTTGGCCATCCGGAAGGCGCTCGATCTGGCAATCGTAAATCAGTCCCAATTCGACCACATTGATCGGGATTTCCGGGTCAAAACAGGTCCGTAATTGCTGCCAGACCAGCTTTTCGACCGCTTCATCGTCTTCGGTATCGGCCAACTCCAGAGGCCTTGGGGCGGTTTTCCCGATGGCATCGGCATTCTCGCCAGCAACACGAAACAGATTGCCCTCCACGAAAACCGTAAATGATCCGCCGAGCGCCTGGGTGATGTATCCGACCGTTCCGGCCGGCAATGTGACATTATCCCCTTGCGGAACCAGCACAACAGCGCAATCACGTTCGAATTTGATGGGTTCACTGGTGCGGGAGTACGACACAATCGTATATCCAAAGGGTAAACTGGCGCTTAGTTTACTGGAATCCATCCAAGACCGTGTCAACAGCGCTCCCATCCCTGTGCAAACCGCTGATCATCAGCCTACTGGCCGCACTGGCCATGATCGCGGTCTGGTTTACGCTGTCTGCCGGAACCGATGAGGCACTGTGTTGGTTCGCGCTGGTCGCGGCTGCCGATATCGCCCTGCTTGAGCGCTGGATGCGCTCACGCGACCAACGCAGTCCGGCTTGGATTGCGCCTGTTCTGACTCTCCTGTGTTGTCTGGCCAGCCTCTGGCTGATTATCGCGCTGAACGTCAGCTATGCGACGGGCTTCGGTCTGCACACCAGCGCAGGCGGCATGGGGTTCGGACTATTCAGCAGCCTGCTGGTCATGCGGCTGCAGGCTTTGGATTGGTTGCTGCTGGCGGCATCACCGGTTCTGGCGCTAGCGCTGGCCAGCACTGGCATCAGTGGCCGCCGTCAATCGCTTTGATTTCAGCAACCAGTTCCGCCACTGCCTTGGCGCCGTCCCCGTAGAGCATGCGGGTATTATCGGCGTAGAACAGGGCGTTCTCGATACCGGCGAAACCGGTGCCTTTGCCACGTTTGATTACCACCGTGTTTTTCGAGGTGACTACATCCAGAATCGGCATGCCGAAGATGGGGGATGACGGATCGGTCTTCGCCACCGGATTGACCACATCATTGGCGCCGATCACCAGCGAGACATCGGTCACTGCGAATTCCGGATTGATGTCATCCATATCCGCGATCAAATCATAGGGAACACCGGCTTCGGCGAGCAGCACGTTCATATGGCCCGGCATACGACCGGCCACAGGATGGATGGCAAAGCGGACCTTGACACCGCGTTTCTGCAATAGCTGGGTCAGCTCCCAGACTTTGTGCTGTGCCTGGGCGACCGCCAGACCGTAGCCCGGAACGATGACCACACGCTCGGCATAGGCCATCATCGCGGCGACATCGGCGGCATCGATCGGTTTCTGCGCTCCGGTGATTTCTGCCGCCTCGCCCTGTTGGCCGAAGCTGCCGAACAAAACGCTGGAAATCGATCGGTTCATCGCTTTCGCCATCAACTGGGTCAGCATGGTACCAGCCGCGCCGACTACCATGCCGGCAATGATCAGTGCCTCGATACCAAGCACGTAGCCCTCGAACGCCACGGCCAGACCGGTCAGCGCGTTATAAAGTGAAATGACCACTGGCATATCGGCCCCGCCGATCGGCAACGTCA
Source organism: Arenimonas sp. (assembly GCF_044348765.1). GTDB lineage: Bacteria > Pseudomonadota > Gammaproteobacteria > Xanthomonadales > Xanthomonadaceae > Arenimonas. Next base: position 10,530 of record NZ_JBIKSE010000025.1, on the reverse strand, counting down.
TCAACAGCCCAACCGCCAGCGCCAGCACGAAGAAAGCAAGGATAACCGGCTGTTGCAGCCACATCACTGACATCACCGCCAACACCAGTGCGCCGAGAAAAACCAGCAGATTGAATAGCTGCTGTCCGGGGAAAGTGAAGCGCTTGTCCAGGCGTCCGTCGAGCTTGGCCCAGGCAATTAGCGAACCGGTCAGGGAAATCGATCCGATCAATGAACCGATGACGGCGAAAACGACAGCGGCACGCGGTGCGCTACCGGACTGCGCGGAGAATTTCAGGAGCTCCACCAGGCCGATGGCGGCGGCGGAACCACCGCCCATGCCGTTATAGAGGGCAACCATCTGCGGCATATCGGTCATCGCGACTTTCTTTCCGGAGATCCATGCCGCGGCGGTACCCAAGGCAAGCGCGGTCAGAATCAAGGGCAGATTATGCAGCGCCTGGCCGGAATCATCTCGGTAGAAAAAGCTGGCGACGGTGGCCAACACCATGCCGGCGCCGGCCCACTGAATGCCGCTGCGCGCACTGAGTGGCGATGCCATGCGCTTGATACCCAGTATGAATAACAGGGCCGCCGCCAGAAAGGCTGTGCGGACCAGCAATGCGGTAATGTCCATAATCAGCCCTCCTTCGGTCCGGATGGTTTGAACATCTCGAGCATGCGCTCGGTCACCACATAGCCGCCTGCGGCATTTCCAGCCCCGAGCACGACGGCAATGAATCCAATGACCTTTTCGAGGGTGCTGTCGGCATGGCCAAGCACCACGATGGCACCGACCAGCACGATGCCATGCACGAAGTTTGACCCGGACATCAGCGGCGTATGCAGAATGACCGGAACGCGGCCGATGATTTCATAGCCGGTGAAAGCCGCCAGAATGAACACATACAGATAAAGAAAACCGTCCATCATCAGACTCCTTGCGCCGTTTCGGCACCATCATGGGCGATGCAGGTCTTGGCGACCAACTCATCGTCGAATGGAATTTTTAGTACTCCGTCTTCGACAATCATCAGTGTGAGGAAATTCAATAAATTGCGGGCATACATCTCGCTGGCGTGGACTGCACCCATGCTGGCGAGATTCAACGGCCCGGCAACCAATACACCATTGCAGTCTTTTTCCATGCCGGGCTCGGTCAGGCTGCAGTTGCCGCCGGTCTCCGCTGCCAGATCAACGATGACGCTTCCACGCCGCATCCCGGCCACCATGGCTTCGGTAATGATTTTTGGAGCAGGCCGGCCCGGTACAGCGGCAGTAGTCACAATCACATCGATTTGCTTGAGGTGTTCGGCAAGCCGCTGCTGCTGCAGTGCGCGCTCGTCCTCGGTCAACGCACGTGCATAACCGCCTTCACCGGCGGCACTGACGCCAAGATCAAGGAACTTTCCACCGAGGGACTCGATCTGCTCCCGGGTTTCCGGACGTACATCAAAGCCCTCGACCTGCGCGCCGAGCCGGCGTGCCGTGGCGATGGCCTGCAGACCGGCAACCCCAGCGCCAACGATGAGGACTTTCGAAGGACGGATGGTGCCCGCTGCCGTGGTGAGCATCGGGAAAAAACGTGGCGCCAACTGTGCGGCGATCAATACCGCCTTGTAACCGGACATGCCCGCCTGTGAACTGAGGATGTCCATGGCCTGCGCCCGTGTCGTGCGTGGCAGCTTTTCGAGCGCGAATGCCGAAATCCGGCGCTGCAGATAAATCGACAAGGGCGAATCACTTCGGTGCGGCGCCAAGGCGCCGATCAGAATGGCGCCTGGTTTGAGTAAGGTCAAAGCTTCTGGTTCAGGGGTCTGCACACATAGCAGCACATCGGCCTGCGCCAGTACTGAAGCACGGTCCGCCACCAGGGCATCGGCGTAATCGGTATCGGCAAAGCCGGCGGACAGTCCGGCGCCTTGCTCGATGGCAATCCGAATGCCTCGGGCAGATAGTTTACGCGCGGTCTCCGGCGTCAGCGCGATTCGACGCTCACCGATAGCATGTTCTTGAATGATGGCGACAATGGTCATGGCTGTGCCCTCCCCAGCACAGTCCTATCCTACTGGATTGCCATACAGCCGTCTGCTGAAATCAGCTTTCAGGCGATGCGGGACGCGATCGAGGATCTGTTCGAACAGGTTTTCTAGAGTCACTGGTGATAAACTGGTCATGATGATTTCCACATTACCCCTGATTTCAAGAATTTCAACGCCCTGCAAGTATCTGGCCGCACCCGGGCCTGACCGCAAATGCCTGATGTCGCTTCTGGCTGAGGCCTTACATGTTCCCGATCACGGCCGTCTGAGGCCCTGGCGGTTCATCCTGATCGAGGGGGAAGCACGGGTCCGGATTGGCCAGCTGCTGTTCGAGCGTGTGCAAAGAGCCGTTCCGGACGCCTCCGCTGCCCGTCTTGAAAAAGAGCGGACCCGATTTGCCTTCGCCCCCTGCATCGTGGCAGTGGTGCTGAATCCGGTCAAAGGCCATAAAGTTCCCGAAATCGAGCAGGTGCTTTCCGGCGGCGCCGTCTGCATGAACTTGTTGCATGCCGCACATCAGGCCGGTTTTGGCGCGCAATGGCTGACCGGTTTTGCCGCCTATGACCGTGACGTTCTGGCTGCGGTCGGCGTAGCGCCCACCGAAAGTCTGCTTGGTTACATCCACATCGGCACCCGGACGGAAACGCCGTCCGAACGCGATCGTCCGGATCCTTTGGCACTTCTGACCATAGCTGCGCCATGAGGCCGTTGTACCTGGTTGATTCCAGCATGTATGTGTTTCGGGCCTGGTTCTCGATGCCACGCGAATTCTTCGATATCGCACAAAACCCGACCAATGCCGTGCAGGGCTTTACCCGTTTCGTGTGCGAGCTGGTCGAGCGGGAAAAACCCGAATACATCCTCTTCGCCTTTGATGAATCGCTCGACAGTAATTTCCGTAACGAGCTGTATCCCCCCTATAAAGCCAACCGTGATCCCGCTCCCGATGAATTGAAAATACAGTTCGATTACTGCAAGCGTCTGTGCCGGGTATTGGGCTTTCAGGTTCTGGCCGACGGCTACTTCGAAGCCGATGACCTGATCGGAAGTGCATTGACCCGCGCTCGGACCGAAGGCCGGCCGAGCCTGATCCTATCAGCCGACAAAGACCTGTCGCAGCTGCTGGGCGAACATGATGTGCAGTGGGACTATGCCAAAAACGAACGCTGGCAATTGGCCGGAGTCAAGGCCAAGCATGGCGTGCATGCGCATCAGCTGGCCGATTACCTCGGCTTGACTGGCGATGCCGTGGATAATATCCCCGGCGTACCCGGTATCGGTCCGAAGACAGCGGCCACGCTGCTCGGCCATTTCGGTACGCTCGACGCTCTGCTCGAGAGGCTGGATGAAATCCCCTACCTGCGCCTGCGCTCGGCCGCGCAGCATGCCGCCAAGCTACGTGAACACCGCGAGATAGCCCTGCTCAGTCGCAAATTGGCGACCATTCGGTGCGATATTCCGCTGCCGGACGATGCAGCACTCGGTGCACGGCGCGCTAGGGATGAGGATGGGCTGATGACACTGATCGAGCAGCTCCGGCTTGGTCCGCTGACGCGTCGGCGCCTGTTGTCCCTATAATGCCAAGATGAGCGGAAAAAACACCATCCACGAAGGTAAGTACCTGCGCTTCTGCGTCGAGGACCATTGGGAATATGCCGAACGCACCAATGCCGGCTCGGCTGTGATCATCATCGCCAGAACCCCTGAAGACAAACTGCTGTTCGTCGAGCAATTCCGCATCCCGATGGGCTGCAATACCATCGAAATGCCAGCGGGTCTGGTTGGCGATCTGGACGCGTCGGATACCCTCGAACTGGCAGCCAAAAGGGAACTGCTGGAAGAAACCGGCTGGCAGGCCGATGCCGTGCAGGTGCTGATGATCGGGCCCACTTCGGCCGGCCTGAGCAACGAAATGATCGCCTTCGTACGCGCCACTGGGCTGACCCGCATTCACGCCGGCGGCGGCGATGATACCGAAAACATCACCGTGCATGAAGTCCCGGCGGCCGAGGCGGCCGCATGGCTTACCCAGAAAATGGCCGAAGGTTATTCGATGGACCCGAAGCTGTGGGCCGGACTTTGGCTTCTGGACCGGAATCCGGACGGAACGCCGGTCTAACGGAAGGAATCGGTGGCCTCGAGCAAGGCTGCGGTATTTTCGGCTTCGAACGCCGCATGCCCGGATGCCGGTGAAATCAGCAATTGGGCTTCTGGCCATACCGCATGCAGATCGATGGCGTTCTGCACCGGGCAGACCACATCATAGCGACCATGCACGATGACGCCGGGAATCTGACGGATTTTGTGGGCATCACGCAGCAGTTGGTCATCGACTTCGAAAAAACCCTTGTTCACGAAGTAATGGTTTTCGATGCGGGCGAAGCTCAGCGCGAAATGCGGATCTTCAAAGGTATTAATGGACGCCGGTTCGGGAATCAAGGTGCTGGTGGCGCCTTCCCAGACCGACCAGGCCTTGGCCGCCTCTAGACGCACATTTTCATCGGGTGACGTCAGCCGCCGGTGATAAGCCGTGATGAAATCTGCGCGCTCGGCTTCCGGTATCAAATCCCGGTAAGACTGCCAGGCCTCCGGGAACAGACGATGCGCGCCGGCTTGATAAAACCACTCCAGTTCCCAGCGGCGCAGCATGAAAATGCCACGCAATACCAGTTCGGTCACCCGTTTCGGATGGGTCTGCGCATAGGCCAAAGCGAGCGTGGAACCCCAGCTGCCGCCGAACACCTGCCAGCGATCAATACTGAGATGCACGCGTAGTTTTTCGATATCGGCCACCAGATCCCAGGTGCTATTGTCGGTCAAATCGGCATGCGGAGTCGATCGGCCGGAACCGCGTTGATCGAACAGGATGATGCGATAGGCGGATGGATCATGGAAACGGCGCATGTTGACACTGCAGCCGGCGCCGGGACCGCCATGCAGGAAGACCGCCGACTTGCCGTCCGGATTGCCGCACTCCTCGAAATAGAGGGTGTGTCGGTCATCAACGGCCAGCATGCCGGTCCGGTAGGGTTCGATCGGCGGGTACAGTGTGCGCATGTCAGTCTCATGACGATATTTGCGCCAGTTTAGCGCAAAGAGACTTGCACTTCCCGAAACTTGCGTTATGCTCAGGACATGGATTTGCCCACGCCAAAACTGGCCCTGGTGGGCGCTGGGATAATCAGCCCCCCGGCAGGGCAACTAGCCCCCAACGATTCCCGCATACCGCGCGTTCTTTCCCTAGATGCACATGGTCATATCCTGAACTGGATGCATTGGCAGGATGCGGTCTGCCTGTATGTGCGCGGCGCCGTGTCCTGGACCCTGGGCGAACCGTGCATGACCGTGCATGGCGGCCGCAACCGCCTGACCGGTGAACAGAGCATGGTTGAATTGCATCCGATCGTTGCGGCACGTGGACATGCCAACTTCCGCAGCCATTTGCCCTCGCCGGCACTGACCAACCCAGCTCTTTTCGCGCGCGACAAACAGCTGTGCCTTTACTGCGGCAAGGAATACTCCAAACACATCCTAACCCGTGATCATGTCCATCCGATTTCTCAGGGTGGCCGTGATACCTGGGAAAACGTGGTCAGCTCCTGCTTTCGTTGTAACTCCAAAAAAGGCGGCCGCACTCCCCAGCAAGCCAATATGCCGCTGCTGGCCATCCCGTATCGGCCGAGCTGGGTCGAACACCTGATTCTGTCCAATCGCAATATTCTGGCCGACCAGATGGCCTTCCTGAAACAGCATCTGCCCAAACATCCCCGCGGCGAGATCTACGCTATTCAATGAGTTAGGTGCACGCCAAATCGACAAGCCTTGCCGTCTACGGCCAAGTGCAAGACAATAACGCACAGACTTCGAGCCGAGACGATGGACCGCGACCTCTACCCGCTGCTTTCCCAGCTGCCTACCCCAGACCACCTACGCAAGCTTCCGGAAAGTGATCTTCCGGCTGTAGCTGATGAACTGCGCGCCTACCTGATCGATACCGTCAGCCAGGTCGGCGGCCATTTCGGCGCTGGTCTTGGTGTGGTCGAGCTCACCGTGGCTCTGCATTATCTCTACCAGACACCCGACGACAAGCTGGTCTGGGATGTCGGCCATCAATGCTATCCGCATAAAATCCTGACCGGCCGTGCCGAAACCATCCATACCGTAAAGAAAAAGGATGGCGTGGCGCCGTTTCCGCGACGTGAAGAAAGTCCATACGATACCTTCGGTGTCGGCCATTCCTCGACCTCCATTTCCGCGGCGCTCGGTATGGCCGTGGCCGCGCAGCGCGCCGGTGACCAACGTCACTTCGTCGCCATCATCGGTGACGGGGCAATGACCGCCGGCATGGCCTTTGAAGCGCTGAACCATGCCGGCGGCATGGATCCCGAACCGGACGTACTGGTGATTCTCAATGACAACCAGATGTCGATTTCTGAAAATGTCGGTGGTATGACCAAAATGCTGGGCAAGATGATGGCCAGCCGGACGCTTAATGCGGTACGCGAAGGCGGCAAGAAAATCCTTGGTGATAAAAAAAAACCGGCCGCAAAATTCGTCAGGCGTTGGGAAGAACATTGGAAAGGCATGTTCGTACCCTCCACACTGTTCGAAGAAATGGGCTTTCACTACAACGGCCCGATTGACGGACATGATCTGCCGGCCCTGCTGGGCGCTCTGAAAACCTGCAAAGACTTGAAAGGTCCGCAGCTGCTACATGTCATGACGACTAAGGGCAAGGGCTACAATCTGGCCGAAGGTGACCAGATCGAGTACCACGCGGTATCCCCGTTCGACCCCAACATCGGCGTGCAGAAGAAGGGCCCCGGAAAACCGACCTATACCTCGGTATTCGGCGACTGGCTTTGCGAGATGGCCGCCGTCGACCCGAAATTGATGGGTATCACGCCGGCGATGCGCGAGGGATCGGGATTAGTAAGATTTTCCCAAGAGTATCCCTTGCGCTACTTCGATACCGCCATCGCAGAGCAACACGCAGTGACCTTTGCCGCCGGCCTGGCTTGCGAAGGCGCGAAGCCGGTAGTGGCGATTTATTCGAGCTTCCTGCAGCGCGCCTATGATCAATTAATTCATGATGTGGCATTGCAGAATCTGGATGTACTGTTTGCCATCGACCGCGCCGGCCTGGTCGGCCCCGATGGCGCCACCCACGCCGGCAGTTTCGATCTCAGCTTCCTGCGCTGTATCCCAAACATGGTCATCATGGCACCGTCCGACGAGCGCGAGTGCCGGCTGATGCTCAGCACCGGATTCCATTACCCCGGCCCTGCCGCCGTTCGCTATCCGCGCGGATCCGGCACCGGTGTTTCTGCCGGAACTGATCTGGAAACACTGCCAATCGGCAAAGCACGCATCGTACGTCACGGCAACCATTTGGCAATCCTTTCTTTCGGCAGTGTATTGCCTGCAGCACGAGCGGCTGCCGATGCGCTGGATGCGACTTTGGTCGACATGCGTTTCGTCAAGCCACTGGATGAAAGTTTGCTGCGCGGTCTTGCTCACAGCCATGCCCGTTGGGTAGCGGTTGAAGACAATGCCGTCATGGGCGGTGCCGGCAGCGCGGTCAGCGAATTTTTCCGGCGTGAAGGCATGAATGCCGACCTGTTGCAGTTGGGCCTGCCTGATCGCTATCAGGAACATGCCGGCCGTGAGGAATTACTGGCCGAAGCCGGCATCGATGCGACCGGCATCCAAACCGCTGTTTCCGCACGCTGGCCTTAATCAATCCGTCCGAGGCTGACGCGGTCGCGACCTTCCAAATCCAGCTCGGTCATGATCTCGCGGAATCCGGCACCTTCCAGCAACCCCCGGACGGCTGCACCCTGTTGCCAGCCGTGCTCCAGTAACAGCCAGCCGCCGGGTAAAAGATATCCAGGGGCTTGGACAATAATCTGGCGGATATCGTCCAAACCATCCAACCCGGAAACCAATGCCGTGCGGGGCTCATAACGCAGATCACCATGGTCCAGATGCGTGTCGCCATCCTCGATGTAGGGCGGATTGCTAACGATGACATCGAAGCGGTGGCCGCCGAATCCTTCATACCAGTTGCCAGTTTCGAAATTGACCCGCTCGAGCTTTAAACGCTGCGCATTGTCCTTGGCCACCGCCAAAGCTGCAGGCGAGCGTTCCACCGCCGTGACCTGCGCCAAGGGTCTTTCAACGGCAATGGCCAGTGCCACGGCACCGGAGCCGGTTCCGAGATCGAGTACGGTTGCAGTTCTTTCGGGATGCAGACGGGCCAAGGCTGTCTCCACCAACAGTTCAGTTTCCGGACGCGGAATCAGGGTGTCGGAGGTGACCCGCAACTCAAGCGACCAGAAGCCGCGCAGCCCGGTCAGGTAGGCCACCGGCTCGCCGGCTTTGCGACGCACCTGCAGATTCCTGAAAGCATCCCGATGCACCGGCGCAAGCTCATCATCCGCATGCGCGTACAGCCAGGCACGCGGGCGCTCCAATACATGCGCAAGCAGATACTCGGCGTCGATTCGATCCATGCCGTCCGGCAGAGATCCGATAGCCTCCCGGAGGGCCGCGGCGATGGTTGTCATGCCACTAGCTTACCGCAGGGCGACCGAAACATGATGAGATTGATATGCTCTAACAATCAATTCTATACTTGGCATAGGCTTTATGAATAAAGGCTCCGTATGAATCTCCGCGATTTGCGTTATTTTGTCGCCCTGGCCGATACCCGGCACTTCGGCCGTGCCGCAGAATCCTGTTTCGTCAGCCAACCCACCCTGTCCACGCAATTCAAGAAGCTGGAAGAAGAACTCGGCGTTGCCCTGATCGAACGCGCGCCACGCAATATCCTTCTGACGCCCGCCGGTGAGCAGATTCTCAAACATGCACGGCAGGCTCTGGCACAGGTCAGCCAGATGCATGAAATCGCCAAGCACATCAAAGATCCGGAGACTGCTTCGGTCCGTTTGGGCATCTTTCCGACATTGGCACCTTACCTCCTGCCGCATGTGGTACCCAAGCTCCGGAAACGCTTTCCGCATCTGGAGTTGCTCTTGATCGAAGAAAAGACAGAAACTCTGATCGTGCAACTACGCAATGGACTGATTGATGCCGCCATCCTGGCAGAGCCGGTAAACGATGAATACTTCGATGCCATGCACCTTTTCACCGAACCCTTCGTGCTGGCCTTGCCGGAAAAACATCCGCTCACACGGCAGCGCACGCTTGGCATGGGCGAACTGGAGCAACAGCATCTGCTGCTGCTGGAAGACGGTCATTGCCTGCGGGACCAGGCACTGGATGTCTGCGCACTGTCCGGCGCCGGTGAAAAAGAGGGATTCCGGGCCACCAGTCTGGAAACTCTGCGCCAGATGGTCGCCGCCGGTGTCGGTATCACCTTGCTGCCGATGCTGGCGGTTCAGCCGCCGGTCCCGAAATCGCCGCACATCCGTTTGATGCCATTCCGCGACCCTGCACCGACACGCCGTATTTCGCTGTTTTGGCGCAAAAGCTCGGTACGTGCCGAGTTCCTGACCGATATCGGACGGCAGATATCCGAGCTTCCCAAATCACTGTTCGAAATGCGCCCCGAAAGCCCGACTGACCGGCTTGCCTAAAGGGCGCGCAAGCTCCGAACAGGGTAAAATAGCTGTTTTCGCCATCCGAACGCGGTCATGAACAGCCCGAACTCGAACGCAGCCACTGAAAAGAACGATTTCATCCGCCAGATCATCCGTGACGATCTGGACTCGGGAAAGCACAGCCGGATCCGCACCCGGTTCCCACCGGAGCCAAATGGCTACCTGCATATCGGCCATGCCAAGAGCATCTGTCTGAACTTCGGAATCGGCCGGGAATTCGATGGCCTGGTGAACCTGCGCTTCGATGACACCAATCCTTCCAAAGAGGATCTGGAATTCGTCGCCTCGATTCAGGACGATGTGCGTTGGCTCGGTTTTGAGTGGAATGAGCTAAGACATGCCTCGGATTATTTCGAGGTGTTCTACCGCAGCGCGCTCAAGCTGATCGATGACGGCAAGGCATATGTGTGCGATCTAAATGCGGAGGAAGTGCGCGAATACCGTGGCACCTTGATTCAGCCCGGCCGCAACTCTCCCTACCGTGAGCGGAACGCGACCGAAAACCGGGATCTGTTCGAACGTATGCGCGCGGGAGAATTCGCTGATGGATCGCGCACCCTGCGTGCGAAAATTGACATGACCAGTGGCAACATCAACATGCGCGATCCGGCCCTCTACCGCATCCGCAAGATTCCGCATCAGAATACCGGCGATGCCTGGCCGATCTACCCGATGTACGACTACGCCCACTGCATCTCGGATGCATTGGAAGGCATCACCCATTCCCTGTGCACGCTGGAATTCGAGGACCATCGCTCGCTCTACGACTGGTGCGTGGACAACATCGATCTGCCGAATCATCCCCATCTCTGGCAACCGCTGGTCGATGCCGGCTTCGACACGCCGGTGGCCAAACCCCGTCAGATCGAGTTTTCACGCCTGAA
>NZ_JBIKSE010000024.1:0-26926 GCF_044348765.1 Arenimonas sp. | reverse complement strand
TATTCCAGTTCGAATCCCGTGGCATGAAGGATTACATCAAAAAACTCGAACCCAGCACCTTCGAAGATCTGATTGCACTGGCTGCGCTTTACCGACCAGGACCGCTGAACTCCGGCATGGTCGATGACTTCATCAACCGCAGGCACGGTCGTGCCGAAGTCAGTTATCCGCATGCCAATCTGGAAACTATCCTGAAACCCACGTATGGCGTCATCGTTTACCAGGAACAGGTGATGCAGATCGGACAGGTTCTGGCCGGATATTCGCTCGGTGGCGCCGACTTACTCCGTCGCGCCATGGGTAAGAAAAAACCGGAAGAAATGGCCAAGGAGCGGGTGAAATTCGAGCAAGGCGCTCAAAAAAATGGTATCAACAGCAAAGTGGCGACCGGCATTTTTGACTTGATGGAGAAATTCGCCGAGTACGGTTTTAATAAATCGCACTCGGCCGCTTACGCACTGGTCGCCTACCAAACTGCTTGGTTGAAAACGCATTATCCCGCGCAATTTATGGCTGCCACACTATCGTCGGATATGGACAATACCGATAAAGTCGTGAACTTCCTGCAGGACTGTAAAGGCTTCAACATCAACGTACTGCCACCGGACGTGAACGCCTCCATCCATAAATTCACCGCGCTTGATCGCCATACCATCCGCTATGGTCTGGGTGCAGTCAAAGGGGTCGGTGAAGGGGTCTGTCTGGCCATCGCGCATGAGCGCGAAGCTAATGGTGCATTCAGCGATCTTCTCGATTTCTGCCGACGTGTTGACTCCAGCAAACTGAACCGGCGCGTTGTGGAGGCCCTGATTTATTCGGGCGCGCTCGACAGCCTCGGCAGCAACCGTGCCTCGCTGGCCTTGCAGTTGCCGGAAGTGCTGAAGGCGACCGAACAGATGGCGCGTGAAGCCCAGTCCGGCCAGGTCTCGCTGTTCAGTGCCAATGCATCGGTCAGCATCAAGATTGATTTAGCAAACATCTCCGATTGGCCGCTCGAGGAGCGCTTGCGCCATGAGCGCGATACCCTGGGCTTTTTCCTCAGTGGCCATCCCCTAGACCCGTGGCAGGCCGAATTCAGACACATGGGTCTTTGCCCGCTGTCATCGCTGGAAAAAACCTGGCAGGAACGCAAGGATCGGCGCGGTGAAGCACCGGTGGTAGTGGCCGGCCTGATCAGCCAGATGCGCAAGCGCGGCGACAACCAGGCCTTCGTATTGCTCGAAGACCAAGTGACGGGTCTGGAGTGCGCATTCTTCAGCGAGGCTTATCAGGACTACTCCGCACTGCTGACCCGTGACCGCATTGTGGTCATCGAAGGTACCGTCCGTGAAGATAACTTCAACGGCGGCTTCTCCTTGCGGGCAAAACACTGCTGGGACTTCCAATCCCTTTTGTTGCAGTACAGCAAAGGCATCCAATGCCGACTCGATCTGTGCTGTCCCGACTCCTGGCAGACGCTGCAGACTCTCCTGGCTTCGTACCGGCCGGGTCAGACCCCTGTCCTTCTTCAGCTCAAAACCGCAACTGCAGAAGGCCGTCTACGCACACCATCGACGCATTCGGTCCGCTGTGAAGCGGCGCTGATTACGCAGTTGCGAGCGCTGGACGGCGTTGCCGAAGTGTCTCTGGCCTTGAATAAGCCTTGGTCTACCGTTACCGTTGTGGCCGGTGCGGCCTTGTAGGCTTCTGCTAAAATACGCCGAACCGTCCGAGAAGTGTCATGAATCCCAATTTCCTTGATTTCGAACAACCGATTGCCGACCTGGAAGCCAAAATCCAGGAACTGCAACGCGCCAGCCAGGGGCCGGGCGTCAATATCGAGCTGGAAGTGGAAGGCCTGCAGACGAAACTCGAACAGCGTACTGCCGAGATTTTCTGCAAGCTGAGCCCCTGGCAGATCTCACAGCTGTCCCGGCATCCACAACGGCCCTACAGCTTGGATTACTTCGAACTCATTTTCGACGAATTCCATGAATTGGCCGGTGACCGCGCCTTCGCCGATGACGCAGCTATCGTAGCGGGACTGGCACGTTTGAACGGCCGCGCCTGCATGGTGATCGGCCAGCAGAAAGGACGCGACACCAAGAGCAAGGTCAAACGTAATTTCGGCATGCCGCGGCCTGAAGGCTACCGCAAAGCTCTGCGCCTGATGAAAATGGCGGAACGCTTCGGCCTGCCCCTGTTCACCTTCATCGACACCCCCGGCGCCTATCCAGGAATCGGCGCCGAAGAACGCGGACAATCCGAAGCCATTGCTCGCAATCTACTGGAAATGGCGGAACTGAAAATTCCGGTGATCTGCACGGTCATCGGCGAGGGCGGTTCCGGTGGCGCCCTCGCCATCGGCGTCGGCGATGCCACCTTCATTCTACAATACAGCACCTATTCGGTGATTTCACCGGAAGGCTGCGCGTCCATTCTCTGGAAGAGCGCCAGCAAGGCCGAAGAAGCGGCGCAGGCTCTGGGTCTGACGGCACAGCGCCTGCTGGAACACAAGCTAGTCGATAAAATCATTCCCGAACCGCTCGGCGGCGCCCATCGCAATCCGGCCGCGATGGCCGAAACCCTGAAAGTAGCCATCTGGGACGAGCTCCAGCATCTGGAATCGCTCTCGCTCGAGACCCTGCTCGACCGCCGCTACCAGCGTCTGCGGGCCTGCGGCGCGTTCGAGGTCGCTTGACCGAACGCCTGCCCGTCACGCTGTCTGATCCGCCCTCGGCGCGGATCTGGGTGGGCTTCAGCGGGGGCCTGGATTCCACGGTTTTACTGCACTGGCTGCAAAAGAATTTGCCCTCCGGCTTTTGCTTGCAGGCCATTCACATCCATCATGGTCTGAACCCGGCGGCCGACGCCTGGACCGCACATTGCCAAACGGTCTGCGACGCGCTCGGCATTGCACTTTATATCGAACGCATCACGATTGCCAATGTCACGCGCAACATCGAAGCGCAGGCACGTGCGGCACGTTACGCGGCATTCGCATGCCATGTGAATGCCGGCGACACCCTGGCGCTGGCGCACCATGCCGATGATGTGGCGGAAACCCTTTTATTGCGTTTGATGCGCGGTTCCGGAACCGAAGCCTTGGGCAACATGAAGGCGCATTCCCGATACGGCGAAATGCAGATCTGGCGCCCGTTGCTCACGATGCGGCGAGCCGACCTGCTGGCCTATGCCGAGACCAATGCGCTGCAATGGATCGAGGATGCCAGCAATGCTGATACCGGTTTCGACCGCAACTTCGTGCGTAGCGAAGTCCTGCCGCTGCTGGAATCCCGCTTTCCGAATGCCACCGCCCGCCTGGCCCGCAGCGCGGCATTGATGCAGGCCGATGCCGTGCTGCTGCAGCCGATGATCGCGGACCAGCTTGCCCGCTGCACTGGCCCGCAGGGTCTGCAATTGGCCATACTCATGGCGCAGACGCTGGAACTGCAGGCGCACCTGCTGCGGACCTGGCTGCACGACAACGGACTGGCGGCGCCGGGCGCAGAAGCCCTGCAGGAATTCCTGCGGCAACTGAATTCGCATGAAACTGACGATGACACCCTGCTGGATGGCCCGGATTATGCCATACAAGTCTGGGATAGCACGCTGATGTTGCGTACCAAGACGGCAACAGAATCCGATGACACTGCTTTGGATGTGCTGTGGGACGGTCGTGAGGCCCTGCCGCTGCCGCGCGGCGGTCGATTGAGCTGGCAAGGGGATGCGCCGTTTCCGGTTTGTGTCCGTTACCGCCGGGGCGGCGAGCGCATCCGTCTGCCTGGACAAGCCATGCATCACAGCGTCAAGAAACTGCTGAGCAGCCGCGTTCCGCCCTGGCAACGCGCGGCCCTGCCCTTTGTTTATAATGAGCAGAACGAGCTGCTGGCAGTCGGCGAGGTGCTGATTTCCGCGCAGCTGGATGATCTTTCACGCCAACACGGCCTGCGCCTGCATTGGCACAGCGATAGCGAGTAAGCCATGAGCAAAACCCCGAAAGTTCCAGAAGCCTCCCCGGTCGCCGCCTTCGAAAAGTCACTGGAAGAACTCGAACAGGTGGTTTCGGCCATGGAGCGCGGCGAACAGAGTCTGGATGAATCGCTGGCCGCCTATGAACGCGGCATCGCCCTGTACCGGCAGTGCCAGAGTGCCTTGGAACAGGCCGAGCAGCGGGTGACCCTGGTCAATAATGCCGCCAATCCCGAACAGCAGATGCCGTTCCGCGAAACCGATGCCGACTGATAACGAACACATCGAGTGCGTTCTGGACGGCGCCTTGCCGCCGGAAAGCCTTGCCCCGCAACGCCTGCACCGCGCCATGCGATATGCCACACTGGATGGCGGCAAGCGACTGCGCGCGCGTCTGGTGTATGCCACCGGTCGGCTGTTCGGACTGAGCATGACTCAACTCGATTCAGCCGCAGCGGCCGTCGAGATGATTCACGCCTATTCGCTGATTCACGATGATCTACCGGCCATGGACGATGATGATCTGCGTCGCGGCAAACCGACGGTACACATTGCCTTCGACGAAGCCACCGCCATTCTGGCCGGTGACGCACTGCAAGCTTTGGCCTACGAAACCTTAGTGCGCGCCGAGTGGCCGGACGCCGCCAAGCTGGCCGCTTTGCGAGAACTCATAAGCGCCTCCGGTTCGCGTGGCATGTGTGGCGGTCAGCAGCTCGATATGGACGCCGGCGGAAAAACACTTACGTTGGCGGATCTGCAGAATGTGCATGCACTGAAAACAGGCATGCTTATCAAGGCCGCCATTCGCCTACCGGCAATTGTTGCCGACGCCGACAGTGATGCGCGTGCTGCCTTGGACGCCTTCGCCGACGATCTGGGCTTGGCGTTCCAGATTCAAGACGACATCCTCGATGTGGAGGCCAGCACCGAACAACTGGGCAAATCGGTCGGTAAAGACGCGGCGCAGGCCAAAGCCACCTACCCGGCTCTGCTGCGACTGGACGGCGCCAAAGCCCTGCTTTCCGAACTGGCTGAACGCATGCCACAGCACCTGTCCGAATTCGGCGACCGCGCCGAGGCCCTGAGCACACTGGCGGCCTTTGCCGTGGCGCGAAGGAATTAGGCCAGCCTCTTATTGACAAGCACGATTAACCTTATGTATATTTTATTTAACATAGAGTTAAATTAAAAATACCTAAGGAGTGTGCAATGCCGTACCGTGAAAAAGTGGCCTGGTTGTCCTTGCTGTCGATGCTGGCGGTGTTTATCCCCTACTTCACCTGGTCTTCGATGCACCCGCCCGGCCCGGAAATTCCCAATCTCAAACAAATGGCCCTATATGCCGTGACCTCCCTGTCCTGGGCGGCGATTCTGGGCATCGGCCACCTGCTACTGCGCCGTAGCGCGCCCGGCGAAGCCACACTGCCGATGGACGAGCGCGACACCGCCATCGCCCATAAAGCCCGCGGCTACGCTTACGGCGTGCTGATTACCGGCATGATAGTGGTTGGCGGTTTCATGCCCTTCACCAATGCCGGCTGGGAAATCGCCAATACCGCGTTCTTCATGATCGTGCTGGCCGAAGCCGTGTTCTCGACCAGTATCATCCGTGCTTACCGCAGGCAACAGGCGTGAGCGGGGTGATCCGCAATAAAATCCGCACGCTGCGCTTCATGCAGGGCGAAATGTCGCAGGCTGAACTCGGCCTGCGCATCGGCTTGACCCGGCAGACCGTGGCCGCGATTGAAGCGGGCAAATATGCACCCTCGTTGGAAGCCGCGTTCCGCATCGCCGATGTGTTCGGCGTGCCGCTGGCTGAAGTGTTTGAATGGGATGCAGCCGCGCAGGAGTGATTGGCAACTAATCGGCCGAATCGTTTCCCGCCACGGTCATCCGGCCGATCAGTAGCGAGCCGACCTGCACGTGCGAGCGGGTATCGACATCATCGCCGATGGCTTCGATGGCCGGCAGCATCTGCGCCAGATTGCCGGCGATGGTCAGTTCATCGACCGCATACTGGATTTCCCCGTTCTCGATCCAGAACCCGGCCGCACCGCGTGAGTAATCGCCGGTCAGGGTATTCACACCCTGCCCCATCAGTTCGGTGACCAACAGTCCGGTGCCCATGGCCTTGATCAGACTCTTCAGATCGCCGGCATTGGCGCTGACTTTAAGGTTATGCACGCCGCCGGCATTGCCCGTGGATTGCAGGCCGAGCTTGCGCGCGGAATAACTGCCGAGCAGATAGCGCTGGATGACGCCGCCGGACACGATGGCGCTGGCCGTGGTGGCCACGCCTTCGGCATCGAAATAGGCGGAACGGAAACCGCGCGCGATGTGCGGGTTTTCATACAGGTCCAGCCATTCCGGAAAAATGCGGCGGCCGATGGAATCCTGCAGGAAGCTGGCCTGCCGGTACAGACTGCCGCCGGACACCGCGCCGAGGAAGGAGCCGATCAGACCGCGCGCCAGTTCCGGCGCGAACAGCACCGGATACTGCCCGGTTTTCACCGACCTTGGATTCAGCCGGGCGGCGGTACGTTCGGCCGCTTTCAAGCCGATGGCGCGGGCCGGATCCAGGCCCTCGAACTGCAGCGCGGTGGAATACCAGTAATCGCGCTGCATGGATTGCTCCTTTCCGGCGATCAGCGAACAGCTGAGCGAATAATGCGTGCTGCGTTCGGCGCCGAAGAAACCGTGCGAGTTGGCGTACACCGCGGTGCTATGGCCGCTGTTGAAACCGGCGCCATCGGAATTGCTGATGCCCTGGGCATTCAATCCGGCGGCCTCGCATTCCAGTGCCAGGGCAATGCCCTGTTCGGCGCTGATCTCACTGGGATGCCACAGATCAAAATCCATTGACACGGTCGCCAGACGCTCGATATCGGCCAGACCGGAAGCAACATCGGCTTCGGTATAGCGCGCGATGGCACAGGCCTGCGCCACGGTTTCGCGCAGCGATTCGGGGCGCAGATCGGCGGTGCTGGCGGTGCCCTTGCGCTGATCGACATACACGGTGACGGCCACGCCCTGATCGTTGGTGCGCTCGACGGTTTCCACCTCGCCCAAACGAACATTGGCGGAAAACCCAGTGTCCTGCGACAGCGAGACCTCGGCCTGATCGGCACCGCTTTGGCGGCAGAGACTCAGGACCTGCTCGGCCAGGGTGTACAATGGCTGGGCATAATCGGGATCGGTGGGCATGGTGTTCATGGTCTTTTGCCTGAATTCGGACGTGTGATGACGAAACGTGGTGTGGATGAAGAAACCGGAGAGTTCTTAGGCCCCAGTCGCGGCGAAGAACGCCGGGCCGCCTTGGCGGTGCTGGAACTGGCCGCGCGCATGGTGGAAGTCCCGATGGCGCGCCTGATGCAGATGCCGGTCTCGGAGGAGATGCTGGGCCACATCGGGTTCTGCCAGAAAATTACCGCGCAGATCGCCAAAAAGCGGCAGCTGCAGTACGTGGCCAAGCAGATGCGCAAGGAAGATCCGGAAACCCTGGATGCCTGGCGCGCCCTGCTCAACTTCGACAAAGCCGACGTGCGCCGGGAAGTGGCCGAGACGCACCGCATCGAAGCCCTGCGCGACCAACTGATCGCCGGCGATGCCGCCGCACTGACCCGCTTCATGGCGCAGTTCCCGCACGCCGACAGCCAGCACATCCGCCAGCTGATCCGCAACGCGCAGTTCGAAAAAACCAAAAACAAACCGCCGCATGCCTACCGCGAATTGTTCCGTGTGCTGCGCGACGTGCATAAGGAGTCGCCCGCCGATTAGGCGTTGGTTCCGCCGACGGTCATGCCGTCGATTTTCAGGCTCGGCTGACCGACGCCGACCGGCACGCTCTGCCCGTCTTTGCCGCAGATGCCGACGCCGGCATCCAGTGCCAGATCGTTGCCGATCATGCTGACTTTATTCATGGTGTCCGGGCCGTTACCGATCAGCGTGGCGCCCTTGACCGGCCGGGTGATTTTGCCGTCTTCGATCAGATAGGCTTCCGAGGCGGTAAACACGAATTTGCCCGAGGTGATGTCGACCTGGCCGCCGCCGAAATTCGGCGCATACAGGCCTTTCTTCACCGAGGCGATCAATTCCGCCTGCGGCGTATCGCCGGCCAGCATGTAGGTGTTGGTCATGCGCGGCATGGGCAGGTGCGCGAAGCTCTCGCGCCGGCCGTTGCCGGTCGGGGCCACGCCCATCAGACGCGCGTTCAGGGTGTCCTGCATGTAGCCGCGCAGGATGCCGTCTTCAATCAGCACATTGTATTGGGTCGGCGTGCCTTCATCGTCCACGCTCAGCGAACCGCGGCGTTTGGCCAGCGTGCCATCGTCCACGATGGTGACGCCTTTGGCCGCCACGCGCTCGCCGATGCGGCCGGAATACACCGAAATGCCCTTGCGGTTGAAATCGCCTTCCAGGCCATGGCCCACGGCTTCGTGCAACAGCACGCCGGGCCAGCCGGAGCCGAGCACCACCGGCATCACACCGGCCGGAGCGTCGATGGCGTCCAGATTGACCAACGCCTGGCGCAGGGCTTCATCGGCGATGTCGAACGGGCGCTTGCCGCTGAACAGTTCGGCGTAATCGAAACGCCCGCCGCCGCCGGCATAGCCGGATTCACGCCGGCCGTTCTGCTCCACGATCACCTGCACATTGACCCGCACCAGCGGCCGGATATCGGCGGCCAGCACCCCGGCGGAATTCAGCACCAGAATGCTGTCGAGCGCACCGGCCAGACTGACCGTCACCTTGATCACCCGTGCTTCTTTGGCCCGCAGATAGGCGTCCACGGCGCGCAGCAGAGCCACTTTCTCGTCGGCCGGCATGCCGGCAATCGGGTCGATGCCGTCGTACAGGGCTTTCGGAGCCGCGCGCACGGCCGCCACCTTGTGCGCCTGGCTGGCACCGCTGGCCGAAATGGCGCGGGCGGCCAACGCCGATTCGCGCAGGGCGGCGGCATCCATGGCGTCGGAATAGGCGAAGCCGGTCTTCTCGCCGCTGACCGCACGCACACCCACGCCCTGCTCGATGGAGTGCGCACCGTCTTTCACGATGCCGTCCTCGAAGGTCCAGTTCTCGCGTTTGCTGTGCTGGAAGTAGAAATCGCCGAAGTCGATGCCGGGGCCCATCAGGTCAGCCATGGCATGGTCAATGCCGTCCAGATCGAGGTTGTAGGGGGTGAGCAGTTGCGCGCTGGCGCGGGTCAGAATGTCAGTCATGGCCTATTTTAACAGGCTGGGGCGTGAAGGGACTGAATCCGGGGTTTATCCGGTCCCAGTATGTGCTAATAATACGGATATCGCTTCCAATTAGGGGCATAACCTAGTGCAGTACAGCAGAGCGTACGTCATGATCGTAGATATCGGCACCATTCTCGAATGCAGTATCGACGAGGCGATTGTCCATGCGAAGTCGCCTCGGCTGCTGGAATTCGTCGCCGCGCCCCTCGTTCGCTTCGTTCCAGTAAGTCCGCTAGTTTTTCCTGAAGCATGGTCCGCCGGAAAGTATTTAGTGTCACTCCGTCTTCTTGGTGTCGTTCCCTTCGGCAAGCAAGCAATCGTGATATCGATGCCGCCTTCGGAGACTGGATTCAGCTTGCGTGACGCCGGCTATAGCGCTATTGTCAATACTTGGGATCATCTCATTCGCATCACACCTCACGGAAGTGGCTGCTACTATCGTGATCGAGTCGAAGTCCGTGCGGGACTGCTTACGCCAATCATCTGGCTTTTCGCTCAACTTTTCTATAGGCATCGCCAGCGTCGTTGGCGGGCACTTGTCAAAAAAGATTTCGACTATGGATCATCCGTTTAAGGCGATCCACCCGAGCCACCAAAAAAGGTGAATTGATGACATCCGGAAAACTGGCGGGATGAGAGCGTTACTAAGATTGCTGTTGGTCATGTTGATCGTGCTGGTGGCGTATCTGTGTTTCTGGCCGGTGCCTGCTGAGCCCAAAGTATGGCGCAGCGTGGCGGTACCGGGCTATGTCGGCGTACATGCGCCGAACCGGCGCTTGGCCGGATTGCAGTCCATCGCCTTGAACGGCGATAGTGGCCCCGAGCATGTCGCTCTCGGTCCGGACGGCCTGCTGTATGCCGCGGTGGCCAGTGGCCGCATTTTGCGCATGAATTCTGACGGTAGCGGGCTGTCGGTATTCGCCGACACCCGCGGACGCGTGCTCGGTTTCGATTTCGATGCCACCGGCAATCTGATTGCGGCCGACGCCCTGAACGGTCTGCTGTCCATCGACACCACCGGCAAAGTGCGCGTGCTGACCAACACGGTGGCAGGTGATCCGATCCGCTATGCCGATGCGGTCGCCGTGGCTGCCGACGGCAAACTCTATTTCAGCGATGCCTCGCGCCGCTTCGCACCGGCCGACTGGGGCGGCACCTTCGAAGCCAGCGTGCTCGACATCCTCGAGCAATCGGCCACCGGCCGCATTCTGGTGTATGAACCGGCGACGCGCAGCACGCGTGTGCTGGCCAATGGTTTGAGTTTCGCCAACGGCGTGGCGCTCAGTGCCGACGGCCGGCATCTGTTCGTCATTGAAACCGGGCGTTCACGCATCTGGAAACTGGATGTGAGCGCGCGTGATCTGGATGTAAGCAGTGGCAACACGCAGGCCGTGGTGCTGTTCGACAACCTGCCCGGCTATCCGGATAATCTGACCCGTGGCCGCGACGGCCGGATCTGGGCCGGGTTTGCCAAGCCGCGCAACACCACGCTCGACACGCTGGCCGACAAACCCTTTCTGCGCAAACTGACCCTGCGTCTGCCGCGCGCCTGGTGGCCGATTCCCAAACCCTACGGGCATGTGTTCGCATTCACCGAAGACGGCCGCATCGTGGCCGACCTGCAGGATCCCGACGGTACCTATCCGGAATCGACCGGCGTCACCGAAACCGCGGAGCGCCTGTACATCCAGAGCCTGCATGCCGGGTATCTCGGCTGGATGCCGAACCCGCTTAACTCAGGGCGTGATTAAGTCGTACAAAATGCGCCGATCGGTGGCATCCAGCATCTCGTGTTCTTCGCCGCGGAAGCGGCGGCTGAAGGCACGCACCGCAGCCGGCAGATCGCGGGTGTCATAACCGAAAGTCTGCAGTGCCAGCACGGCGTCGAATTCCGGCGGCGGCTCCGGCAGATCAGCCGCATACCAGACGCCGAATCCTGCCTGCGATAATTCCTGCCAGGGAAAGCGCGCGCTCGGATCGCGCTTGCGGGTCGGCGCCATATCGCCGTGTGCGATCACGGCATCGCGCGGAATGGCATGGCGCGTGCACAGATCGGCCAACAGGGTCTTCAGTGCGGTCATCTGTGCTGGCGCGAATGCTTCCGTGCCGTCGTTGTCCAGCTCGATGCCGAGCGAGACAGAATTTAGATCATTGATATCGCGCCAGCGGCCGCCGCCGGCATGCCAGGCGCGCTTGCTGTCGGACACCAATTGGAAAATACGGCCGTCTTCGGCAATCAGGTAGTGCGCGCTGACTCTTCCGCCGCTGTTTTCGGTTTTCAGCACACGCAACGCGGCTTCAGCCGAGTCCATTTCGGTGGCGTGCAACACAATCAGACGCGGCCGGCGCTCGTCGAAATTTTCCGAGGGCGACCACTGTGCCAGCGGATTGCGCGGCGCCTGATGCACGCAGGCCGCGAGCATCAGCAACGGCAGGGTGATCAACAGGCGGTAAAGTCCGCTCATTTGCGCTCACCGCCGCTTTGCTTCGAAACTTCGGGTTCTTTCCATGGGCCAGTAATCTGGTATTCGGTCGCCGAACCTTCCTTCAGCGGTTTGTCGAGCACGGCTTGCGCCACGACGCCGGCCGCGGCCCCCAGCGGACCGGCAGTGGCGGCGCCGATAATCGGCAGGATACCGCCAGCCTTGGGCTGTACCAGGACACGCTGATCGAAGCGCTCGTTGACCAGATCGGTGCTGCCGCTGATGCGGATGTCGGCCGCGGGCGCATCGATGCGCAGACTCTGGGTGGTAGCGATGCCATTGGCGAAACGGAATTCCCCTTTGATGGAATTGAAGCCGAGGCCTTTGTCGGTCAGATCATTGAAGTTCAAGGACAGCCGGCGCGGCAACTCCGCCAGACTCATCAAACCCAGAAGCCGACCACCACCGGCCTTCACTTCCGGAAACTGACCCTCATCAATACGCAGATCAAGCAGACCGTTGAAGCCGGCCAGACTAAAATCCATCGGCGCACCGTTCCAAACTCCGCTCAGCTTGGCCTCGGTTTTGCCTCGACGGATGGCACTGCCGTATTTCGCAGCAGTAAGTAGCTTGCCGATATCCGGACTGCTGATGTTAGCCTGCAGCGAGGTACGTGCCTGCGCGCCTTCGCCCTGCCAGAGGCCGCTGGCACTGGTACTGAGCATAGGTGATCGGGTACTAAACCTCTGGATCAGTAGGCCCTGTTTGGCGGGAATGGTCTGCATCTCGCTACGGCCCAGGAGTACATCTCCGAAACGGAGATCCTCGATCAGGAGGTGGATCGGCGGCAAGACCGCCGGATTGCCGATATCCACGGGCTGCATGGCTATAGGTGCTTTCTGCGTCGGCACGCCAGCTTGTGCGAAGTAAACGCGGCTGAACTTGGCATTGATCGGAGCATTGGCAGCTTTCGGTATGGTCAACAGGCCGTCCAAGCGCTGTCCGTTGGCACGAACACCCATCGCTTCCGGAACCGGTGCCAACTGAAGACGGGTTAGACCGAAGTCCTCGCCCATCAGACGCAGATGATTCACACTCAAATCGAAACTCTGCAGATCATTACCTTCACTGGATTTATTTGCCAAGGCCAACCAGGCCGGCGCATCGAATTCATCACTGACACCGCGCACCGAGAAGCCGCTACTGGGAATAGCACCCTGGGTCTGCGCACCGAATAGTGCAATTCCCGCCATCGGCTTGTCTGTTGGTTTTTTCAGTAACATGCGGAATCCAGAACCGAGCCGGAATTCAATCACGCCCTTGTCGGCCGGAAGATTGGTACGCAACTGAAATGCCTGTGCCGCCACGGCCGGTTTGTTCAGTGGCACCGGCAAGCGTATCTCGGTACCCATCATGTTCGATTGCGCATTCAACAATACCTGAGCCTCGGCACTATTGCGTGCCTTCGGCATGATGATGTCGAACTGCCACTGGCTTTGTCCGTTCAATACGCCTTTCAGATCGGCCAAGGACCGGTCATAGCGCAGCAGGGTGTCGGTGTGGAAAGGTCCAGCAATAGCAGCCTCAACGCGATTACCGGCATCTTTGACATGGCCCGAGCCAACATATAAATCCAATGACACCGGATTTTTATCCATACGGCCACGGATTCTGGCAGCGCTGAATCCCTGGTTATCAAAACGTGCGCGGCCGGCCGCATCGGACATAGCGAGATTCCAGTTCGGCGAGCGCACGGTAAGGCCGCGCAGATCGATGTCCCCGTTGATGCGATTGAACGCCAGACCTTTCTTCAATGGAAACAGCATACGTACATCGGCGCTGACCGGGCCACTTCCAGTCAGGGCGGTAACCGCATCGCCGACTTTCGTTTTCAATGGCGTCTTTTGCAGAACCGGCATCAACCTGGCGAAATCCGTGTCGGTATGTACATTGATGGCCAGTTCCGAATCATGAAAGCGTGCGATGCCACTGGGTTTGATCTGGACTGGGTTGCCAAGGAAATCCGCAGTCCCGGTGGCGGAAAACCCAGGGCCGTTGAAATCGGCGGCAAGCACGGCGTTTTCAGCAGCCGGCCAATCGGCGGCGAATTTCATTTGATCCGCAAGCACGGTGGCGGTCGCACTGAAACGCCCGTCCTTATTGACGAACGGCCAATCGGCCAAATCGCCGCTGACGATTACCGAACCATCACGAACTACGCCTTTGACCAAGGCCATGTCAAGCCAACGGATGCTTGCCTCAGGCATTAGATGACGAAGCCAAAAGTCTTTGGCAGTAGCGAAATCGAAGGGGTCCAACCGTGCCGCTAGATTCAATAGCGGCGCTGTGCGGCCAGCCATGAAGTGCATTTCGGTATCGAGCTTCAAGACCATGCCCTCGCCTTTCCATCCCAGATCACGCGCTCCGAGCACCCAATCTGGGCCCGATCGCCACCAGGCCAGCGATCCATCAAAACGGCTGGGCACTTTGCGGCCGAAGGATACCGGCCAATCTAGAACGACAGGCTTGTCAGCAAAACGCAATACGCCGCCGCGCTCATCGGCATTCAAAACACCGGAAATTCCCTGGAAGCCAGGTGCGTTGCCAATAGGCTTGAAGCCGATATCGTTGCCATAGCCGGCAGCGCGCCAGCGGCTGAAATCGATATGACCACCGGCTTTGACCGCGCTGATCTGTCCGCGGATGCCGGCACGATTCAGCCAGGCATCCAGATTCGGCAGCTGGCCTTTGGCCAGTGGCGTAATCACCGTAAAGGGATTCAGTGCCACTTCGTTGGCCTGTGCCGCCCATCGTTTCGAATCGGCAATCACCCGAACATCACGGATACGCTCACTGCCACCACCTTTGTCAAAACGGATTTCAGGAATGAAAGCTTGCCAACCATCGACGCTACGCTGCCAGAGCCATTGGCCGCGGACGTCATCGAACAGCGTCTCTTTGCTAAGACGAAGGCGTTGCGGGTTTGGCTTGTTTTGCACCAGCGCCAGATTAGAAATCTGCACACGGCCATGAACACGAATGATTCGACCGCGATCCATTTGTGCCCAGACATCGAGATCAGTTTCGGATTCAACTGCCGGTACTTTCAGCCCTGGAAACAAGGCCAGCCAGTAGCCGGCATGCAGCTTGTCGCCACCACCCCACAAACGGCCGCTCATGTTTTGGCGATCCAGTTCTGCAACCAATTGCAGTGGGGAATCACCACGGCGTGCTTCGGCACGCAGACCGACGCGCAATTGCTGTCCTTGCACGCGCATACGCATATCGATGCGGGGTATCCGGATGGCCGGATGGCGGTTCGGATGAATCACCAGATCGGAACGCTCCAGCTGTAACTCACCAAAGCCGGACAGTACATCCAATACATCGACTTTGCTATTTTCTTGACGTGGCAAACCCAGGAGCTGCCAGCTGTCATCGGGCAGTTGCTGTAACCGCAGATGCAGATCCTTGGCTTTGAGTTCGGTCAGCGGATGCCCCGGAAGCAGGCCGGAATAGACAGCTACCAGCAGTTCGGCACGCGCGATTTCCACGGCACCACCACCCTGACCGACACGCAAACCGGTTAGACGAATACGTGGGCCTCGGCGTGTCCATTCAGTACTGCTATGCTTGAAACTGACCGGTTGTCCGACACGCTCCGTCAACCAGACCTGGACACGTTCAGGATTTTTTTCGATGAATGGCAGCAGCATATTCGCGACGCTGACCAAAAGCGCGGCAAGGATTAAAAACACCAGAAAGCCATATCCGGCGGTGCGTCGGGTAATACGTAAAGTGCGGCGCAGCGAACTCGGCATCGGTCAGGACAGTACCACGTCGAATTGGTCCTGAGCATACTGTTCATCGGGCTGGAAGCGGATGTCCTTGCCGATGAATACCTCCAGTTCGGCCACGGCCGTGGATTCCTCTTCAGTGATTTTCGCCACGACTTTCGGAGCGGCCATTACCATCACCTTATCGGCTTCGAACTGCCGGACCGCACGTGTGACCTCCCGGAAGATTTCATAGATGACCGTTTCCGCAGTCTTGATATAACCCCGTCCGCTACAGGCCGGACATGGCTCGCAGAGCTGGCGTTGCAGGCTCTCAATGGTACGCTTGCGGGTCATCTCGACCAGGCCCAGTGGCGAAAAATCATAGACCGTAGTCTTGACATGATCGTTGGCAAGTCCTTTTTCGAGCGTGCGCAGAACCTGACGCTTATGCTCAGCATCATGCATGTCGATGAAATCGATGATGATGATGCCGCCCAGATTACGCAGACGCAGTTGCCGCGCGACGGACTGGGCGGCTTCAAGATTGGTCCGGTAAGCAGTTTCCTCGAGGTTTTTCTGGCCAAGGAAGGAGCCGGTATTGATATCGACCGATGTCATGGCCTCGGTCTGATCGAACACCAGATAACCTCCGGATTTCAGGGGCACCTGTTTGTCGAGGGCGCGGCTGATTTCGTCCTCGACTCCATACAGATCGAAGATCGGTCGCTCTCCGGAATAATGCTGGATACGGTCGGACAATCCCGGCATCAATTGCTGCGCGAAACCATGGACTTTATCAAGGGTCTCGTGAGAATCAATGAGCACGTTTGCGGTTCGTGCATGTAACAGATCGCGCACTGCTCGCATCGGCAAGGACAGGTCCTCATAGATGCATTCACCGACCTTATGGCTCTTTGCGTGCTGCCGCAGCACGGCAATGGCACGGTTCAGATAGGCAATGTCCTGCTCGATGTAAGCGGCGTCGATGCCCTCGGCATTGGTACGCACGATATAGCCGAAACCGTTGGCATCGGCATGGCTCTGTACCAGCTGTTTCAGACGCTGACGTTCGCTGTCATCATCGATACGGCTGGAAATGCCAACCCCCTGCGAATCCGGCAACAGCACAAGATAACGCGATGGAATCGAGATTTCAGTGGTCAGACGAGCGCCCTTGCTGCCAATCGGATCCTTGATCACCTGCACCACGATTTCCTGGCCTTCATGCACCAATGACGTAATCAACGGCTGGGGGCGTACCTCGGGCACCACCGGTTCTCCGGCAAAGCTTTGGTTCGCGGGCGAAACGATATCGGATGCATGCAGGAAAGCCGCGCGCTCCAGACCGATATCCACGAAAGCCGCCTGCATGCCGGGCATGACTCGTTGCACACGACCCTTGTACAGATTACCCAGAACGCCGCGACGCGAACTACGCTCGATATGCAGTTCCTGCAACAGACCGTTCTCGATTACCGCTACGCGTGTCTCGCGCGGAGTGACGTTGATCAGCAATTCTTCATTGGATGTCATATCATGCTGACCAAAGAGGAATACCGAAGTTCCGCAGCAATATCGAGGTTTCGTGCAGCGGTAGACCCATTACTCCAGAATAGCTGCCGGTGATGCCGGCAATGAAAGCCGCCGCCCTGCCTTGAATAGCATAGGCTCCGGCTTTGCCGAAGGGCTCACCCGTGGCGATATAGTCTGCAATCTCCCTGTCCGTCAATTCGGCAAAGCAGACGTCGGTACTGACTGTTGCTGAACATTCGCGACCGGATGAAACCAGCCATACTGCGGTATGGACCTGATGCGTTCGGCCAGACAAGCGGCGCAGCAAGGCAGCTGCCTGATCGGCATCGGCCGGTTTGCCAAGAACATTACCATCGATAACCACATCGGTATCGGCGCCGAGCACAACGGCCTGCGCCTGCCCGCCCAGCTGGAGCAGGCCGG
This sequence comes from Arenimonas sp., assembly GCF_044348765.1. GTDB lineage: Bacteria > Pseudomonadota > Gammaproteobacteria > Xanthomonadales > Xanthomonadaceae > Arenimonas. The sequence continues at coordinate 9,577 of NZ_JBIKSE010000024.1, read as the reverse complement.
CGCCTGCTTTTTCACGGGCGACACGATTCACATACTGCTCCGGGCTTTCCCCAACCTGAAGCTGCTCGTGTACCGTGACATTAATGGTTTCGAAGCGGACACCCAGCTGGGCCAGCAGTTCCTGTCGTCGCGGAGATTGGGAAGCCAGATAAATCATGCCGATGCCGTTAAGTTATAATATAGGGGACTGACAATGCTACAACCGTCCGAAAACGGCCATAGGAACTCTCATGCACCTTTCTTTCCGTATTCTACTTTGCTTTAGCGCTCTGCTGTTGTCGGCTCCGGCTCTGGCCACAGATAATGGCGAAACGGCTGAACGCTGGTTCCGGCAAGGCGCCGAAAGGGCGCATCAGCTCGGCGCCGGGAATGCCAACGCCAAAAATATCATCCTGTTCATTGGCGACGGCATGAGCCTGACCACGGTTTCAGCCGCGCGCATTTACGAAGGTCAGCAACGGCAGCAGACCGGCGAGGAAAACCAGCTGAGTTTCGAGCGCTTCCCGTATACCGCCTTTAGCAAGACCTACAATACCGACAGCCAAACGCCGGACTCTGCCGGCACCATGACCGCGATGATTACCGGCGCCAAAACCCGCATGGGCTTTCTGAGTGTCGGCCAGATTCCGACGCGCGGCGATTGTGCGGCTGGCTTGAAACAGCCGCTGACCAGCGCTGTGACACTGGCCAAAGCCGCCGGTCTTTCCACCGGCGTGGTCACCACTACCCGCATCACCCACGCTACTCCGGGAGCCACTTATGCACACTCGCCGGAGCGCAATTGGGAAAGCGATGCCGATATGCCTGCCGCGGCTAAAGCTCAGGGCTGCAAAGACATCGCGGCGCAATTGCTGGAATATGCCAGCGGCACCGGCATCGATGTGGTAATGGGCGGCGGTCTGAACAAATTCCTACCGCCCTCGGCCAAGGATTACCGAAACGCCAAGGGTTCGCGCAAGGACGGCCGCAACCTGATGGCCGAATGGCAGAAACTCCAGCCGGCCACCGCCTTCGTTTACAGCGCCAGCGCGCTGGCCAAACTCGACCTCGGCAAGACCGGCCGTCTGGTCGGTCTGTTCAACGGCGACCACCTGAGCTATGAGTACGACCGTGTTGCCGACAAGGAAGACGAGCCGAGCCTAGCTGAGATGACCCGATCCGCCATCAGCCTGTTAAAGAAAAACCCCAACGGTTACTTTCTGATGGTCGAAGGCGGACGCATCGACCATGCGCACCATTCCGGCAATGCTTTCCGCGCTTTGACCGATACCCTTGCCTTCAGTGACGCCATCCACGCCGCCACGGAACTGACTTCCGACAAGGACACCCTGATTTTGGTGACTGCCGACCATGCCCACACCATGAGTTTCGTGGGTTATCCGCAACGCGGCAACCCAATTCTCGGAAAAGTTTTCGGTAAATCGAGTGAAGACGATCCGCCGAGCCTAGTCAAGGATCTGCTCGGCAAGCCCTACACCACCTTGGTGTATGCCAACGGCCCGGGTTACGTGGGTGAAAGCAGTCTGCAACCGGCCGGCAGCAAAAATTTCCCGCACAATCCCGGCGGCTACTTTGAGCCCGCGACTGGCCGTCCCGATTTGACCGAGGTCGATACTGAGCATCCGAACTTCATGCAGGAGGCTTTGGTGCCGACCAATTCGGAAACCCACGGCGGCGATGATGTCGGCATTTGGGCCAGCGGCCCGGGCAGCGAGGCGGTCCGCGGCAATCTCGAACAGAATGTGATTTTCCATCTGCTCATCCAGCCACAGCCGATGATTCGTAAGTACTTGTGTGCAAAGGGATATTGCGATAAAAATGTGCCAATCAAATTACCGAAAGTTGACTGACTTCTTAACAATAGCCCCTGCCTATTGATTTTATAAATTTAATTAATTGGATAAATGGCAATAATAAGCGCAACATCGTAGTGTCCCTTTAACCCACCAGGAGAGCACCATGTCTACTGAATCGAAATGCCCCTTCCATGCCGCCGGTGGCGCACGTGCCACGCACGGCGCTCAATCCAACGCCGATTGGTGGCCCAATCAGCTGAATCTGTCCATCCTGCATCAACACCAGCCGGTATCCAACCCGATGGATCCGGATTTCGATTACGCCGAAGCCTTCAAGAAGCTGGATTACGCAGCGCTCAAGAAAGACATGGCGGCGCTGATGACCGAATCGCAGGACTGGTGGCCGGCCGACTGGGGTCACTACGGCGGCCTGTTCATCCGTATGTCCTGGCACGCCGCCGGCACCTACCGCACGGCCGATGGCCGCGGTGGCGCCAACACCGGCAACCAGCGTTTTGCCCCGCTGAATTCCTGGCCGGATAACGGCAATCTGGACAAAGCCCGCCGCCTGCTGTGGCCGCTGAAACAAAAATACGGCAATGCCATTTCCTGGGCTGACCTGTTCGTTCTGGCCGGCAACGTTGCCATGGAAACCATGGGCTTCAAGACCTTCGGGTTCGGTGGCGGCCGCGCCGACATCTGGGCACCGGAAGAAGACATTTACTGGGGCGCCGAAAAAGAATGGCTGGCCACCAGCGACAAAGCCGACAGCCGCTACAGCGGTGACCGCAATCTGGAGAACCCGCTCGCCGCGGTGCAGATGGGCCTGATCTACGTCAATCCGCAAGGTCCGGACGGCAAGCCTGACCCGGTCGCTTCCGGTCATGATGTCCGTGAAACCTTCGCACGCATGGCGATGAACGATTATGAAACCGTGGCCCTGGTGGCCGGCGGCCACACCTTCGGCAAAATGCACGGTGCCGGCGATCCGGCCTTGGTCGGTGCCGAACCGGAAGGTGCGCCGATCGAAGAAATGGGCTTCGGCTGGATCAATAAATTCGGCAGCGGTCATGGCATCCACACCACCACCAGCGGCTTTGAAGGCGCTTGGAAACCGAACCCGACCACTTGGGACATGGGCTACTTCAAAGTCCTGTTCAAGTACGAATGGGAACAGATCAACAGCCCGTCCGGTGCCATCCAGTGGCGCGCCAAGGACGTCGCTCCGGAAGACATGATTCCGGACGCACACGATCCGAGCATCAAGCACCCGCCGCAGATGACCACCGCCGATCTGTCGCTGCGTTTCGATCCGGCTTATGAAAAAATCTCGCGTCACTTCCAGGCCAATCCGGAAGAGTTCGCCGACGCCTATGCCCGCGCTTGGTTCAAGCTGACCCACCGCGACATGGGGCCGAAGCGCCTCTACCTCGGACCGGAAGTGCCGGCCGAAGACCTGATCTGGCAAGATCCGATTCCCGCAGTAAACCACGCCCTCATCGACACCAAAGACGCCACGGAGCTCAAAGCGAAGATTCTGGCTTCGGGTCTGTCGGTCAGCGAACTGGTCAGCACCGCTTGGGCTTCGGCCTCGACCTTCCGCGGTTCCGACCGTCGCGGTGGTGCCAACGGCGCCCGTATCCGCTTGGCACCTCAGAAAGACTGGGAAGTCAATCAGCCGGCACAGCTGGCCAAAGTACTTTCTGCGCTGGAAGGCATTCAAGCCGCATTCAATAGCAGCGCGTCCGGCGGCAAGAAAGTGTCGCTGGCTGATCTGATCGTACTGGCCGGTAATGCCGGTGTTGAAGCCGCCGCCAAGGCTGCTGGCAATGCCGTCGACGTCCCGTTCAGCCCGGGCCGTACCGATGCCAACCAGGAACAGACCGATGCCGAATCGTTTGCCGTACTGGAACCGGTAGCCGATGGTTTCCGCAACTACCGCAAGAACGCCTTCAGCGTTTCTCCGGAAGAAATGCTGATCGACAAGGCCCAGCTGCTGGGTCTGAGCGCGCCAGAAATGACCGTGCTGGTCGGCGGCCTGCGCGTTCTCGGCGCCAATGCTGGTGGTTCCAAACACGGCGTGTTCACCACCCGTCCGGGCCAGCTGAGCACCGACTTCTTCACCAACCTGGTGGATATGTCGACGGCCTGGACACCGGTCGGTGACAACGCCTACGAAGGCCGCGACCGCAAGACCGGCGCCGTGAAGTGGACCGCTACCCGCGTCGATCTGGCCTTCGGTTCCAATTCGCAACTGCGTGCCATTGCTGAGGCATATGCTCAGAACGACAATGCAGGGAAATTTGTCAAGGATTTCGTCGCGGCCTGGAACAAAGTGATGAACGCCGATCGCTTCGATCTGACCTGATTCCGGGTGTTCCAAATGAAGAACGGGCCGTTTCGACGGCCCGTTTTTTATGCGCGATGGTAAGGATGATTGGCCAGCAAACTAGCAGCCCGATACAGTTGCTCCGCGACAATCAATCGCACCAACATGTGCGGAAGGGTCAAGGCGCCGATAGACCAGCTTTCATCGGCCTTGGCCGCAACCTCCGGGCTATGGCCCTCGGGCCCACCGATCAGGAATGCCAGATCCCTGCCCTGCTGCCGCCATGCTTCCAGACGTTGTGCCAATGCCTCCGAGGAGTGATTGCGGCCACGGCCGTCCAACAGCACCACGTAAGTATTTTTTGGCAATGCAGCGATAACACGCTGCCCTTCATCGGCTTGTGCCCGGAAAGCATCCCGGCCCTTGCCACGGATTCCGGGAGTGATTTCGACCAATTCAAAAGGCAACCAGTGTGACAGCCGTTTCTGGTATTCGCCGAAGCCTTCGGCAACCCAGTCGGGTGCGCGTTCACCCACGGCGATTAAACGCGCTTTCATGGCTCAGTTCAGTGCATCGCTCTCGGGTGGCTGGTCACCGACCGTCCACAGACGCTCGATGGCGTAATACTCGCGAACGCGCGGCAGCATGACGTGCACGATGACATCGCCCAGATCAACCAGAACCCACTCGGCTTCGGAGGCGCCTTCGACACCGAGCGGCATTACGCCGCACTTCTTGGCGAACTTGACCACTTCATCGGCGACCGATTTGACATGCCTGGACGAGGTGCCGGAAGCGACCACCAGATAATCGGCGATACTGGTCTTGCCACGCACATCGATCTCGACCGCGTCCTTCGCCTTCATTTCCTCGAGCGCCAGATGTACCTGCTTGAGCAGATCCTCCGGAGCCGGGATGGGATTCGGCAATTGGGTTTTGATGATATGGGCTTGGGTCAAGAGGCTGTCCTCGGATGCACGGCCGATCATTATACCCCTGAACTATAAAGCCCGTGCCGTTGGATGTACTCGGAAACCGGCGGGGCTAATACACTATTCATATTCCGACCGGCCTGCAGGCCCATGCGAACTTCAGTTCCCGACTCCGGACGCAAGGCCGTCGGAAGCAGGTAAATCCGACCGGCCGGTGTCTGCGAGAGCGGCTCCGGCGTCGCTTGCCAACGACCACGAGTGACATGCGCCAAAACGGCGTCGGCGTCAACGACATCACGCCCAGGACGCCGGACCACAATGAAATGGCACAGGTCGAATAGCTCCCGCCACTGGCGCCAGGACGGCAGGCCGAGAAAGGAATCAATGCCGATTAACCATGCCAAGGGCTGGTCCGGACCGTGCTCTTCGCGAAGCTCGCGCAGCGTCAGCACGCTGTAAGATTTTCCGGGCCGATACAGTTCCCGACGATCGCAACTCAGCCCGGAATGCCCGGCAATGGCCAGTTCCACCATGTCGGCGCGCTGTTCAGCTGTGGCCGAGGCCGACGGGCGATGCGGTGGATCGGCACTCGGCAACAGAACTACTCCGGTATTGAAAGCCGACTGCACAGCCAAGGCGATAGCCAGATGGCCGTTGTGCACCGGATCGAAGGTCCCGCCGTAATAAATACTCAGGTACACACCGACACACGCACGCGTGATTTGGCATCGGCCCATTGCACCAAAACACGCTCCAGTGACACCCAGGGATCACCGCCAATTCGGCCCTTGGACATGCGATCGACATCGGCCAGCTGGCGGCACAGTTCATCAAACAAACGGCTGCTGCCGTGATCCAACATACGCAGCATCTGCGCCTGCTTGGCCTGCCAGAGCTTATCGGCCTGCATGGCGGCCTGAGCGCGCCGGCCTTCCTCTTGGATACGCGCGTAGTAGGCCAGATTGAGCAGCTCCTTGCCAACCATCGGCACCAGAGCCGGAATCTGTTCACCCTCGGCACGCAGGCCACGCAGGATCCGGCTGGCACGTGCGAAGTCACGCTCGTAACAGGCATCAATCAGCTTGAATACATCGAAACGGCTGCTGTCAGCGACCCACTGCTGCATCTGCGCGGCAGTGACTGCACCCTGCACACCCTGCATCGCCAACTTGTCGATTTCCTGGTTCGCAGCCAGCAGGTTGCCTTCCACGCGTGCCGTCAGAATCTGCAAAGCCTCCGCATCAGCCTTGATGCCTTTTGCCGAAAGACGACGGTTGATCCAATAACCGATTTCACCGGGCTTGATTGGCCAGGCAACCACCAACTCGCCCAGGGTTTCGATCGCTTCGGACCATTTGCCACCGTGTTTGTTGCTCCAATCCTGGCTGGTCACCAGCAGTACCGTGTCGGCTGGTGGCGACTGGCAGAACTCGAGCAAAGCCTGTGCACCCTCTTTGCCCGGCTTGCCTGTGGGTAATCGCAAATCGAGCAGGCGCAGAGTAGCAAACAGACTCATGCTGGCACCGTGCTGATGCAGATCGTTCCAATCAAACCCACCTGCATCAGCATCGATAACGATACGTTCGGAATAGCCGTTCTCGCGGAGTCTTTGGCGCAGGGCGTCGGCAGCTTCCTGAACCAACAAGGCTTCGGCGCCCGCAATCAGATATACCGGCTTGATCGGGGCCTTGGCCAGATTATTCAGGAAGGAATCGATGCTTAGGCTCATAGTGGCCGAGATAGCAGCACGATATTGGTGCGACGCAGGATGGCCCGGATCATTTCCTGCTGCATTTCGCGTTGTAGGAGCTCCTGCTCGGCGGGACTGCCAGCGGAGGTATTGATGTCATAGGTGAATTCGCGGCGCAGTTCAACCGCCTGTTTATCAATCAGGATGGCGCCTGCGGCGTCGGTCAGCGAGTATTCAACACGGTAGCGGGATACGTATTCACGAACCTGCGCGAACTTATCCAGCGACAAGGGTTTGGTTTCAATGGTTTCATCGGCAATGGTGATGGTGTAACCGGCTTGACCGGCCTCAGCCAAAGGCACACCGGAGGAACTGAGCACGCGCTCGATGTTGTCGGCCAATGGACTGTAAGGATTCTTGGAATTTACCGTGAACGGTTTATCGGTGGCGGCCATCGTCACGACATTACTCGGTTTGAAGCCGCAAGCAGCAAGCAGTAGAACCGGCAACAGGACCAGAGCACGCATCAGGCGGCACCCACGATATTGACAATTTTGTTCGGCACGATGATGATTTTTTTTACCGACAGGCCTTCCAGAAATTTGACGACATTAGGCTCCGCCAGTGCCTGCGCTTCAATCCACTCCTTACCAGCACCGGATGGCACTTCAATGGTAGCACGGAGCTTGCCGTTGACCTGAACTGCCAGCGAGACGCTGTCGCGCAAGAGCGCGGAAGGATCGACTTGCGGAAAAAGGAGGGTTTCCAGCACAGTTTCCGGTCGGCCAAGCTGTTGCCAGAGCGTGTGCGACACATGTGGCGTAATCGGATTGAGCAGCAGCACGGTAGCTTCGAACAGCTCCTGAAGCAGCGCACGTTCATTAGCGTCTTTGGGCGTGAACCGTGAAGCCGCATTCAGCAATTCCATGACGGCAGCAATGGCGGTATTGAATGTCAGGCGGCGACCGTAATCATCAGCGACTTTGTGGATGGTTTCATGCAATTGGCGACGAAGCGATTTGGCATCCGAGCCAAGTGCCGCAGCATCCGGCATGCCGGCGGCCGGACCTTCAGCCACATGCTTCTGGACCTGATTCCAGAGTCTGCGCAGAAACCGATACATGCCTTCAACGCCCGACTCACTCCAGTCCAGACTCTGTTCCGGTGGTGCCGCAAACATCGAGAACAGGCGCACGGTGTCGGCTCCGAATTTATCGACCATCACCTGCGGATCGACGCCGTTGTTCTTGGACTTCGACATCTTTTCAGTCCCACCGATTGATACCGGCTGCCCATCGGCAAGCAGCGTAGCACCGGAAATCTTGCCACGCCCGTCGGTATCGATGGCGACTTCGGCTGGGTTATACCAGGTTTTCGAACCATCCTCTTCGGTACGGTAAAAAGTGTCGGCGATGACCATGCCCTGACAGAGCAGATGTGTAGCCGGTTCATCGCTGTGCACCAGACCGGCATCGCGCATCAGCTTGTGATAAAACCGGAAATACATCAGATGCATGATGGCATGTTCGATGCCACCGATGTAATGATCGACCGGCAACCAGTAATCGGCGCGCTGGTCGACCAGATCCTGTGCCCCCGGCGAGGTATAACGCGCGTAGTACCAGCTCGACTCCATAAAAGTATCGAAAGTATCGGTTTCGCGTTCGGCGGCACCGCCGCATTGTGGACAGCTAGTTTTGCGCCATTCAGGATCCGTCTTGATCGGTGAACCGGTGCCGGCGAAAGCAACGTTTTCGGGAAGACGTACCGGCAACTGATCTTCGGGAACCGGCACTGCCCCACAGCTGCCGCAATAAATCATCGGAATCGGACAACCCCAGTAACGCTGGCGTGACACGCCCCAATCACGCAGACGGAAATTGACACGGTGGGCGCCCTGCCCGGCATCCACCAATTGGAATTTCAAATGGGCAAAGGCCTCGGCATAACCCTTGCCATCCAGCGCTCCCGAGTTGATTACTCGCATGCCATCGGCGGTTTTGTCGCCATACCAGTCTTGCCATGCCTCGGTACTGTAGTCGTGGCCCGGAACGGCAATGACCTGCTTGATTGGCAACGCGTATTTTTGGGCGAATTCGAAGTCGCGCGCATCATGGCCGGGCACCGCCATCACCGCGCCGGTCCCGTAGCCCATCAGCACGAAGTTGGCGACCCAGACCGGCACTTTTTCGCCTGAGATGGGGTGCGTGGCATAAACACCGGTGGCCATGCCTTTCTTTTCCTGGGTTTCCACTTCCGCTTCGGAAACACCACCCTGCTTGCAGGCGACGATGAAGTCGGCCAGTGCCGGATTGGTTTCTGCGGCTTTTTGCGCCACGGGATGCTCTGCGGCGACGGCCAGATAGGTCACTCCCATGAGAGTGTCGGGGCGTGTGGTGAATACCGTCAGGTTCTCGCCGTATTCGACCTCAAAGCAGATTTCCAGGCCTTCGCTGCGGCCGATCCAGTTGCGCTGCATGGTCTTGACCGAATCCGGCCAGCCACTGAGCGTGTCCAGACCATCCAGCAATTCCTGCGCGTAGTCGGTGATCTTCAGGAACCATTGCGGTATTTCGCGCTTTTCCACCAATGCGCCGGAACGCCAGCCGCGGCCATCGATGACCTGCTCGTTGGCGAGCACGGTCTGATCGATCGGATCCCAGTTCACCATCGAATTCTTGCGGTAGACGATGCCTTTTTTATACAGACGGGTGAACATCAGCTGTTCCCAGCGGTAATACTCCGGGGTGCAGGTCGTCAGCTCGCGCGACCAGTCGATGGCATAGCCCAGGCTCTGCAGCTGGCTGCGCATATGATCGATGTTGGCGTA